>DAIPXU010000080.1:0-1449 GCA_036783055.1 Burkholderiaceae bacterium
ATCATGATGTAGACCTCGGGGTGGCCAAAGAACCAGAAGATGTGCTGGTACATCACCGGATCGCCGCCGGCGGCTGCGTTAAAGAAATTGGTGCCGAAGTGACGGTCTGTGAGGGTCATGGTGATGGCGCCTGCCAGAACCGGCATCACGGCAATGAGCAGGTATGCAGTAATCAACCAAGTCCATACGAACATCGGCATCTTCATGAGCGTCATGCCGGGTGCACGCATGTTCAGAATGGTTGTGATGATGTTGATCGATCCCATGATCGACGAGGCGCCCAGCAGGTGTAGCGCGAAGATGGCCATGTCCATGCCCACGCCCATTTGCGAGGTCAGCGGGGCATAGAGGGTCCAGCCAGCGGCCGTGGCACCACCGGGAACGAAGAAGGAGGCCACCAGGAGTATGGCCGCCGGAATCATCAGCCAGAAACTGAAGTTGTTCATACGGGCGAAGGCCATGTCGGCCGCGCCGATCTGAAGGGGGACCATCCAATTTGCGAAGCCAACGAAGGCCGGCATGATGGCGCCAAAGACCATGATGAGGCCATGCATCGTGGTGAGTTGATTGAAGACCTCGGGGTTGATCATCTGCAGGCCGGGTTGAAACAACTCGGCCCGAATTCCAAGGGCGAGTACCCCACCGATCAGAAACATCGTGAAGCTGAACCAGAGGTAGAGCGTGCCGATGTCTTTGTGGTTGGTGGCAAACAGCCAGCGCTTCAAGCCGTGCGGATGGTCATGGGCGTGGTCATCGGCGGAATGGCCATGGGGGTCAAGAACGGCACTCATTCAAATCTCCTGTTGAGTTCAGCTGACAAACAAAACTTAACTGCCTTACTGCCGAGCCGGGGCAGAACCGCTGGCCATGGCGACAGCGGCGGGCTGGCCCTGGGCTGCCTTCTTCTGCTGCTGGGCCACCCAGGCGGTGTACTCCTCGGGGGTGACTACCCTCACAACAATGGGCATGAAGGCATGGTCCTTGCCGCAGAGTTCCGCGCAATGGCCGTTGTAGGTTCCAACCCGCTCGGCCTTAAACCATGTGTCGCGAACGAATCCAGGAATGGCGTCTTGCTTCACACCAAAAGCCGGAACCATCCAGGCATGAATGACGTCATTGGCAGTTGTGACCACACGAATCTTCTTGCCCACAGGAACGACCAGTGGGTTGTCGACCTCCGAGAGGTAATTAAGCGTCTTGGGTTGCTGATTGACCCGCTGCTCATAGGGCGTTGTGAGGGTCGAGTAGAAGGCGATTCCGGTGCCCTCCCCCTTCAAGTAGTCGTAGCCCCACTTCCACTGGTAGCCCGTGGCCTTGATCGTGATGTCCGCATTGGTGGTGTCTTTCTGCGCCATCACGATGGGGGTGGCATAAATGCCAATGCCCACGACGATGAGGAATGGGATCACTGTCCAGGCGATTTCAATCGAGGTGCTTTCGTGGAATTCC
>DAIPXU010000080.1:1459-6156 GCA_036783055.1 Burkholderiaceae bacterium
ATTTTCGATGGGCGTAAATGGAATAAAACATCACACCAAAAACGGCAACGAAAATCACCAGGCAGATGATCATCAAAACGGTGTGCAGTGTGTAGAGGCTCTCGGCCATTCCAGAGGCGGGAACGCGCAGGTTGTATTTGGTGGTCATGTCATTGGCGAATGCCGCAATGGGCATGGCCAAAGAGAGCAGGCTGCTTGCAATCAGTTTCTTCATCCGCGTCTTGTCCCAATCATCCGTTTATCCAGTATCAACCCAGTCAGTCGGCGCTCGTTTGCAACGCTCGCCGGAATGCTTCTACGAAACCCCGGCGCTCGTCTTGATCGATGAAGCGACCCAGACTCACGGCGGACCTGCCCGAGCGCAGCGTGATGAGATCGGTGGTGTCTGCACCTTCGATCCGCAACCACTCTCTCGGCAGAACCACTTGCTGAAGGCGCCGACCTTGCGAGAGTTCAACACGAACCTCGCTGGCCGTGAGGATGACGCGCTCGCAGTCACAGGCGTGCCTTGCGTAGACCAGGAAAGCCACTCCCAACGCAAGACACTCTGCCACTGCAAAAGGAGTCACCATCCAGGCCCCTTGACTGGCCCAATACGTCGCCATTCCAAGAGACAGACACGCCAGTGAACCAAAAATTGCAAGCAGTTCTCGAGGGCTCAAGCTGCAGTTGCGGCGAAGAATCCATTGCGAAGCCGATCGGGACCTTTCGTTGGAGCCGGATGCATGGTCTGGCCCTGTAGACTCAGAAAGGTTTGCGACCTCTTCGGTCGTTAGCTCTCGACTGATGACTGGCATGGTTCTCCCCGTTCTGACCCACAGTCAGACTCCCCCGGGTGACCGATTATATGCCGATTGACAGATACGGTGGAATAGCCCTTCAAGCGAAGCGATTGGAGGTTTTGGGCCGAAAACTGACGGGCGCAACGGCTGGTCTTGGCCCAGAGGCCTTCGATGATGGTGGTGTCAGCGGCTTCCAAGCATGGCCGTATACAAGTTCGACCGCCAGAGAAATTCGTCCATCGGGCCGCCGCAGGCGTTCGATGGCAGCAAGCCACTGCTCGCGCCCGAACCGAGAGGACCAGGATCGATCGGGGAAATCCCCCAGCGCCAAGCAGTCGCCCATGCCCTGACGCAGGTCCATCAGAGCCGTGGAGGGCTTGCTGTACGTCCACTCAAAGACCTCTGACTCCAAAACGGGCTCGGACAGGCCGTGGGAAACCAAGAGATCTCCGAGGTCGTGCATGTCCATTAGCCGACTCCACGCAGTGGTGTATGGGCCTGGCAGCAATGGACGCAGAGGCAGCAGACTCGAGGGGCCGATCGAGGCAACAAACAGGACCCCTCCGGGGCGAAGCGCAGCCGTGGCCTGAGAAACCCGCTCTTTAAGGGAATCCAGCGGGTAGAGCGCACCCACCATGTCGATTCGGTCCAGACTCTCGGCAGGCAGGTCATGGCCCGGCTCGGTTCCTGCGAGTTTGCTCAAGAGGCCTGGCTGGGGCATTTGTCTGAGGCACTGGGCTCGCTCTGAAATGCCTTGGCAGAGGGCTTGCATCAAGACCGATGCATCGGTCGACTGGCGAAGGGTGCTGGCCATGGCGCCTCAGTATAGTCAGCCTGACATGCGCATTGCCTCTTGAATCGAGTGGCACCGACCCCTCCAATCCAGCACGCACCGCCGTACAACCGCCCATAGAAGCCAATCACATGCCTCCAACGGCCCTTGGGGCAGAGGTTCCTCGCGCCTCCAACAGAGGCCTGTCGGTGGGGTGGCAGAGCCTTCCCCTTCCCGATGGCCGGCCCCTTGTCGTCTGGTCGGCTGGCCTCTTTCAGAACGAGCTCGCCAGCGAGATTCGGCGAGCAAAGTATGGTCAGCACTGGCTCTCGGCATGTTCCCTGAGGCGTCGGATGCATCTGACCCACGCAAGTGGCGTCTGGTCGGCCAGGCCCCTTCTCGTACCGATTCCCCCCGACCCCGGCCGCCTCCCGGCCCGCGGTTTTCACCTGCCGGCCCTGATGGCAGAAGCCCTGGCAAAACGCTGGAAATGTCCTCTCGACAAACGCTTGCTTCGAAAAACCTGCTCGAGCCCAGTTCAGGCGGGCTTGGGCCGCAACGAGCGGTTGGCTCATCTAGAGGGGAAACTGGCGGTCAATCAACGCATGGAGGGTCGGGCAGTGGTCTTGGTCGACGACGTCATGACCACCGGGGCCACACTGGCGGCTGCCACCGCCGTCTTGGAATCCGCCGGCGGGCAGGTGCTTGCCGCCGTGGTGCTGGCCCGGGTCCTCTCTCCGCAGGATCAAGGCTCAGTAAGATCGCTCCATGTCATCGATCGACGGCGCATCAAACCCCGGGCCAAACCTGAACATTGTTTTGGTGGAGCCCCAGATTCCGCCGAACACGGGCAACATCATCCGACTCTGCGTGAACACGGGGTGCCACTTGCATCTTGTGGGTCCCATGGGATTCCCACTCGATGACAGCCGAATGAGGCGGGCAGGCCTAGATTATCGCGAGCGCTGCCTGCCGACCTTCTATCCGAGTTGGGCAGACTTTCTGCAACGGGCGGCGCCCCCGCAGAGTCAGTCGGTGGGCCTAAGCAGCCGCGGCCGCAGCCCACTTTTTGACCATCGCTTCATGCCAGGGGGCTGGCTCATCTTCGGGTCAGAGACAGCGGGTCTCGGCGACGTTCATCGAGAGTGGATCGGGACCGAACGCTTACTCAAGATCCCCATGGTCGAGGGCAACCGCAGCCTCAATCTATCGAATTCGGTGGCCATAGCGGTCTACGAAGCCTGGCGGCAATTGGGTTTCACCGGAGCCGTTGGCAGGAAGGGTTAAAGGTTGTTCTCGTCGACTGCACTCCGGGCCATCAAGCCCTCGATGGCCTCGACCACCGTCTGTCGCCCCTCAAGCACTTGATTAACTGCAGCCGTGATGGGCACTTCGACACCGCGGGAACGCGCCAACTCAAGCATGACCGGCGCAGTTCGAACCCCCTCGGCCACGTGCCCGAGCGAGCTCAGAACCTGCTCAAGCGATTCCCCCTTGGCCAGGCCCATGCCCACTCGGCGATTCCGAGAGAGGTCACCGGTGCAGGTCAAGACCAAGTCACCCAGGGCGGCAAGGCCAAGGAAAGTCTCTGGCTGCGCGCCCAGGGCTCGGCCCAATCGAGCTGCCTCAGCCAGGCCCCGCGTGATGAGTGCCGCTCGAGCATTGGCCCCGAGCCCCAACTGATCAAGGGCGCCTGCGGCAATTGCCAACACGTTCTTAATCGCCCCGCCGAGTTCAACACCCACGAGGTCGGCACTGGAGTAGATGCGCAGGCCATTGCCATGCAGATGCTTGGCTGTCTGCCTGGCCCAATCGATGTCCTTGCTTGCAAGCGTGAGTGCCAAGGGCAGGCCCCGAGCCACCTCGTCGGCAAAACTCGGTCCGCTCAGGGCCCCGAAGCGCCAACCAGGCATGGCAGTCGAGAGAATGGTGGAGGGCCAGACCAGGCAATCGCCCTGCTTTGCGATGCCCTTTGAGAGAGACACCACCCCTTCGCCCGCCTGGGCCGCCCCCAATCGTGAGCGAATCTGCTCGGCCAATTCAGAGAGCCCCGCGACTGGTGTTGCCAAGACCAGAAGCCTGGGGCCCAGGTGGCCGCGCCAATGTGCAAGTGCCTCGTCAAGCTCTGAGAAAAGGGCCAAAGACTCTGGGAGTCGATGCCCAGGCAGATAGCGGCGGTTTTCGCCCTGGGCCTTACAGTCGAGGATCTGGTCCGGATCGCGGCCCCATAGGCCCACTCGAACGCCCTGGTCGCGCTGGGCCAAACGCAAGGCAAAGGCCGTGCCCCAGGCGCCGGCCCCGAGCACCCAAACCGCAACGCTGGGGGCGCCGGGCGGAGCAGTCACTGCGGCTTACTGCGTAAGGATGATGCCGGACTCGGAGCCATTGCTCTGCTCGGCTGCCGCCGCAAGCCGGGACATCTTTTGTTGGAAGAAGGCCTCCCAATTGATCTCCGATAGATGCACCGGGGGAAAGCTCGAGCGCTGGACGAGGTCGGCCATGTTCGATCGCAGGTAGGGGTAAATGATGTTGGGGCATGAGATGCCCTTGAGCAGAATTCGCTGCTCCTCGGTCACACCCTTGATCTCGAAAATCGCACTCTGGGTGGCCTCTACCAAGAACCCAATGTTCTCTCCAAGGCGGCAGGTTACCGTGCAGCGAACGCTGACCTCGGAGAGGTCCTGGCCGAGCTCCTGGTCGCTGGTATCGATCTGAAACTCGAGTCGCGGCTCGGAGGAGTCAATGAACACCTGGGGCGCGCTGGGGATCTCAAGCGAGCAATCGCGCAGGTAGACCCGTTGAAGATTAAAGATGGCCTGCTCCTCGGCAATGGATGCACCAGAGGATGCGGCAGTGGTCTCGCTCATATCAGCCTTTCGAATTAATTGCCAAGCAGCCCGGTGAGTTCCCCGGCCCGGTCGAGTGCTGCGAGATCGTCAAAGCCGCCCACATGGGTCTCGCCGATGAATATCTGTGGAACGGTTCGGCGGCCTGTCTTCTCCATCATTGCCTCCCGAAGGCTTGGATCGAGGTCCACTCGAATCTTCTCGATTTCTTCCACGCCGCGTTGCTTGAGGAGCATCTCTGCGCGCTGACAGAAGGGGCAGACCGCGGTGGTGTACATCCGAACTTTGTTCATGTCT
>DAIPXU010000081.1:0-5966 GCA_036783055.1 Burkholderiaceae bacterium
CGCCAGTGCTGGGAAGGTGACCGCATCGACGTGTTGGACGTTTGTGCGGCCCCGGGTGGCAAGAGTTTTCTGGTCGCCGAGGCCCCCCGCACCCGAATCTGGGCAATGGACAAGTCGGAGAGGCGACTCCAGAAGATGAAAAGCGAGGCAGAACGGCTTTCGAGGACGCTCGATCTCTCTCGCTTAATGGTCACGGTCACAAACATCCTGGAAGACGTTTGGCCAATGGGCTTTCCCAATCAATTTGATTGCATCGTCCTCGATGCACCTTGTTCGGCCTCGGGGGTAATCTCCCGTCATCCGGAGATCCCATGGACCAATCGTCTGGCAGAGCGCGAGAGTCTCTGCGCCGTGCAATCGGCTATGCTCAACGCGGTATGGCAACGCTTAAAGCCTGGAGGCAAGTTGTTGTATGTCACATGTTCCGTATTTCATGCCGAAGGCGAGCAACAAATCGATGCGTTTCTTCGACTTAATCCAGAGGCCAAACGGCAGGCCGCCCCGGGATACATTCTTCCTGTGGCCGATTCGGTGGAGCTTGGTCCGGGCCGTGATGGCTTTTTCTACGCGTCCCTCTGCAAGGGTGTCCAACCCTAGTCGCCTCGTTCAAGACGCGCTTCGAGCGTTTATTGGGGCACTCTCTCTGGCGGGACTGCTTGCGCATGCTTCTTCGAGCCCGGCGCCAAGCGAGCTGGTGTTGACGCCCAAGCTCACCATCTCAGAGGCCAAGTTGGTGCCGAGTCTCGAAGGCGAAGGCTTCGAGATCAATGGCCAAGTGAGCGTCTCATTGAGTGCGCCCTTGGCTCAGGCCATTGAGCGTGGAGTCACCTTGTCTTTTGTGTCTGAGTTTGTATTGGCGCGGCCCCGTTGGTGGTGGTGGGATGAGGAGCGCTATCGCCTCAATCGGCTCGCCACCTTGACTTTCCACCCCTTGACCAGGCAGTTCAGAGTCACGGTGGACGGCAGCAAGCCGCAGGCTTTCCTTGATCTCACCGAGGCGCTCAAGGCTTGCCTTGCCATTAAGGGGTGGCGTGTATGGAATGAGCAGGAGCTTCCCAGTGGTTTGGTCGCGAAGGTCCGGCTCTCCCTCGACCCCAATGAACTGCCCAAGGCACTTCAGGTCAATGCCATCACAGACGAAGACTGGAAGCTCAGCTCCGGTTGGAGAGAGGTGCGTCGGCCGTGAGCCTGGCCTTGAGACTCGCGTTCATTCTGGTGGTGGCACTTGCGGGTCTTGTTTTGGCCCTCCTGGCCATGGCCTCCGGATACGAGAGCCGATTCGATCAGTTTTATGCCAGCCTCCTGACGGCCAATATTGTTTTAGCCATCGCAATGGCCATCCTGGTTGCACTCGTAGTTCATCGCGCCTGGTCAAGGTATCGGCAGCGGGTCTTCGGCTCTCGTCTAATGATTCGCCTCGCCTTGGCATTCGCGCTAATGGCCATCGTCCCAGTGGGGCTCGTCTCTATTGTGTCCTCGCAGTTTCTCGCCCAAACCATCGATAGTTGGTTTTCCCAGAGTGTGGACAGCGGGCTTGAATCCGGCGCGGCATTGGGCCGAGCAACGCTTGATTCCATTCAGCTAGAGGCGGCTGCCCAGGCGCGGCGACTTTCGGTGGCGCTGGAATCGGTTCCCGATGACCGACTTGGAGATGCCGTCGAAACCCTCACAGAGGGGCGAGATGGCTTGGAGGTTCTGGTGCTCAATGCGAAAAACAAGGTCCTGGCAATTCGAAGTGCCTCCTTGTTTCGTTTGGTCCCCGACATGCCCTCCTCAGAGGCCCTTACAAAAGCACGGGCGACTCGTCAGTTCGTTTTAATTGAACCCAGACCGGATGCACCGGAGTGGTCTCTGCAGGTGCGCGTGGTTGTGAGCTCTGTCCCAGTGTTTATTGGTGCCGATCAGATTCGCTTCGTTCAATGGGTTGAGCCAATTCCCGATGCACTGGCCCGCAACATCGATCTACTCAACCGTGGTTACAGCGATTATCGACAGCTTGCTTTGGGCAAAGAAGGAATACGTCAGATTTATGAAGTGACCCTTACCTTCACCTTGTTGCTCGCGATTTTTGGCGCCCTACTTGCGGCCGTTCTTCTGAGTGCCTGGCTTGCCGGTCCGCTGCGATCGTTAGAAAAAGCCACCAAAGCCGTGGCCGAGGGCGACTATCCACGTCTGCGAGAGAGCGGAGCGGGTCATGAACTCGGTGATTTGATCCGCTCTTTCAACGAAATGACCGCACAGTTGCAAGAGGCCAAACGATTGGCCATTGAGAACCAGCGGGAGCGGGAGGCCACCGCACGATTTCTAGAGCAGCTTCTCTCCCATCTTTCGGCGGGGGTGATGGTTTTTGATGGGGGCTGGCGACTCAAACAGTTCAACCCAAGCGCAGCGCACATACTTAGCCAGCCGCTGGAGTCATTTATCGACGTTTCTATCTCTGAGATGCCCGTTCTCTCTATGGCGGCCAGAGACCTCGAGGAGCGCCTGCGGGCAGCGCCCGAGGATCAGCGGCAGCTTGATGTGACTCGGGGCGATGGTCGCCAAGTCTCTCTGCTTCTCAACGCCTCTCAGATGCCCCGACAGCATGAGGACGATCAGCCTCAGTACGTCCTGGTCTTTGATGACATTAGCGATTTGCTCAGTGCCCAGCGGGCCAAGACCTGGTCCGACCTGGCCCGACGCCTCGCACATGAGATTAAAAATCCCCTCACTCCAATCCAACTCTCGGCAGAGCGACTTCTGAAAAGGCTCTCAGGGCGTATCGCGCCTGAGGACCGGGAGATTCTCGGGAAGTCCTGCCAGACCATCGTGGAACAGGTGGCCGGTCTCAAGGCCATGGTCGATGAGTTTCGCGATTACGCGCGGCTCCCAGAAGCCAAGCCCACGGTCCTCCAACTTGGACAACTGGTGCAGGATGTTCTTCCACTCTACGCAAGTGACCCTCGGGTGGGCTGTGCAGACGTGGCTGGGGCACCGGTGGTCATGGCCGATCAGGCGCAGATGCGCCAGGTCATTCACAACCTGATTCAGAACGCCCAAGACGCACTCGGCGATGGATTGGCGGGCGAGATTCTTCTAAGCGTTGGACGCGACCAAGCCAGTGGAAATGCATACCTGCGTGTCGATGACACCGGCCCTGGCATTGCTCCTGAGATGCAGGCCAAACTCTTTGCGCCATACAGCACCAACAAACCCAAGGGAAGCGGCTTGGGATTGGCCATTGTTCGCAAGATTGCGGAAGAGAATCATGCGACGATTGCCCTTCACAATCGCCTCGACGCGCATGGTCGGGTCTTGGGCGCACGTGCTGAGCTCCAATTTGCAGAAGTGGTCAACCAGGCAGAAAATTCAAGACATGGCTGAAATATTGATCGTCGACGACGAGCGGGGCATTCGAGACCTTCTCCAAGAGGTGCTCGAAGACGAAGGCCATGCAATTGGTCTTGCCGAGAATGCGGCCCAGGCTCGAGCTGCCCGTGAGTCAAGCGCCCATGATCTGATTTTGCTCGACATTTGGATGCCCGATACCGACGGTGTAACCCTGCTCAAGGAGTGGTCCGCCAAAGGGCAACTCAATATCCCGGTCATCATGATGTCAGGCCATGCAACCATTGATACCGCAGTGGAAGCCACTCGCATTGGGGCCTTTGATTTTCTCGAGAAGCCCATCGCTCTTGGCAAACTACTCAAGACAGTTAATGCAGCCCTGGCCAAGGCAGAGGCGCAAAGAGCTTGGAAAACGGCGGTCGCTCTACTGCAGGCCGCACAGACCGAACACGTGTTTGAAGAGACCATCTCGGAGGCAAATTCACTGCCGGAGGAGTCTGCCCTCGAGCGCGCCCAACAGGCCCTCGCACAGCTCGATCTCGATGCGCCCATTCGTGAGTCCCGAGAGGCCTTTGAACGCATTGTTTTGCAGTATCAGCTAGAGGCCGAGGGGGGCAGCATGACTCGGCTCGCCGAGCGATGTGGCCTTGAGCGAACCCACCTCTACCGCAAGGTGAGACAGTTGGGCATTGAGCCCGGAAAACCAGCCCAGCTGCGGAAAGTGGTTTCTTGAAAATCCTGATTTTAGGAGCCGGCCGCGTTGGGGCCGGCTTGGCAGAGATGTTGGTTGCCGAGCGCAATGACATCACGGTGATCGATACCGATCACGAGGCCCTGGGCGAACTCCAAGAGCGCTTTGATCTGCGCACAGTCTATGGCTCCGCAACCGACCTTGAGATTCTGGATTCAGCAGGTATCCAAGATGCCGATTTGCTCATCGCGGTTACCGCCAGTGACGAAGTGAATTTGGTTGCTTGTCAACTGGCCTATCGACTGCACAATGTGCCCCGCCGCATCGCAAGAGTGCGAAATGGGCAATGGCTCAACAACCCAGAACTTCTCTCAACCGATGGCTTTGCAGTCGATGTTGCAATTAGCCCAGAGGGAACAATCACTGACTACCTCATTCGTCTGATTCAGATTCCCGAGGCCCTTCAGGTGCTCGAGTTTGCCCAAGGCCGGGTCAGCCTGCTGGCCGTGCGGGCCAACAAGGGCAGTCCCTTGGTCTCCCACCCCATTCGAGACATTCGCAAACACCTGCCCTCGATAGACTCTCGTGTTGTTGCGGTGTTTCGCCATGGCACGGCCATACTGCCGGACGGCGACACGCTCATCGAGCCCGATGATGAGGTCTTCTTTTTGGCGGCCTCCGAGCATATTCGTGTGGTGACCCAAGAGTTGCGACAGATCGACAACCCGGTCAAACGGGTGATGATTGTTGGTGGTGGCAATATTGGGCGGCGATTGGCCGAGGCCATATCCGATGAGATTACGCCCAAGATCATTGAGGGCAATCGAAAGCGATGCGAGATTCTGGCGCAGCGACTCAATGGCCGCGCGCTGGTTCTCCATGGTGATGCCACCGACGAGGAGCTTCTCGAAGAGGAGAATGTCGCCGGGGTGGATTTCTTTCTTGCCCTCACCAACGAAGACGAGAACAACATCATGTCGTGCCTCTTGGCCAAACGCCTGGGCGCCAAGCGAGTTCTTGCCTTGATTAATCGGCGGGCCTATGCCGAGCTGATGGAAGGCGGTCAGATTGACATTGCCTTGACCCCATCTCACGCGACACTCGGGGCGCTATTGAAATACATCCGCCGTGGCGATGTGGCTGCTGTTCACAGCCTTCGTAGGGGCGCTGCCGAGGCCCTCGAACTCGTGGCCCATGGAGATGCCAAGACCTCCAAGGTGGTGGGTCGCAGAGTAGAAGAGGTAGACCTTCCGCAGGGCGCCCAGATTGGTGGGCTGGTCCGAGAGCTCGAGGGCGAGTCACCCCAGGTGCTCATGGCCCACCATGACCTCGTTATTCAGACCGGAGATCACCTCATCTTGTTCGTAACCAACCGCAAGATCATTCCAAAGGTGGAACGGCTTTTCCAAGTCTCAGCGGGCTTCTTTTAGATACCTGTGACCCACCGATTCGGTCCATCCTCTTTAAAAGTTGTGGCCCACATCCTCTCGATGTTGGTCATTGCCTTCTCCTTCCTGTTGTTATTGCCCGCGGTTTTCGGACTCTTTGGCGAGGACGCAGCCGCCGGTGACTTTCTCTCCACGGCCATCCTCACATTCTTTGTCGGTGTCATTGTTTTTTTCCTCACCCGCGTTGAAGAGCGAGACCTCCGGCCCAGAGATGGCTTTCTGCTGGTGGCCTTCACTTGGGTTGTTTTGGCGTTTTTTGCGTCTTTGCCACTCTATTTCCACCTGCCAATCTCCTACAGCAGCGCATTTTTTGAAGCGATCTCTGGCCTGACCACAACAGGCGCTACTGTACTGGTGGGGCTCGATGAAATGCCGCGCTCCATCCTCTTCTGGAGAAGTCTTCTGCAGTGGTTCGGAGGCATGGGGATCATTATTTTGGCGGTGGCGATCCTCCCGCTTCTGGGGGTAGGAGGGATGCAGCTCTACAAGGCAGAGCTCTC
>DAIPXU010000082.1:0-5940 GCA_036783055.1 Burkholderiaceae bacterium
TAAGCCAACAGATTTACAGTCTGCCCCCTTTAGCCACTCGGGCACCCCTCCACGACGAACCCTAAAGTATCCGTCTTTCAGGGGTCAGTGTCAATTTATGGGGCGCCGCGGATGGCCAGGAAATCAAGGGCCCGACCACTCGGTTCGGTGTATCGAATCCGCACCGGAAGGTGGCGATCCGTTGGGTCGAGCCAGACATCGATCAGACCCATTCGCCGACTGTCAATCGGGTCGCTCGTGACCCGGAGGGCAGGCACCAAAATTCCGCCCGGCAGAACCAGGTCCTCTTCGTCGCCCACCTGAAAGGCCACGTTTTTCAGTTCTCTATCGGTGGCCAGCGGGAAGCTAAAGCGCTGGCCGGGTGTTAGTCCACCCTGCTGAGACTCGCCAATCCAGGCGATTTGGAACACCACACTGAGCCGGTCTTGGAGCCCTGGGGGTGCAGGCACCAAGGGGCCGTCGGCCTTGAGGCGCGCGGTGTTTGCTCCAGGGTCAAACAAGCTCTCTTGCAATCCACGTCTCGGGGTGTTTTGGCGGTATCGCTCGGGAACCAGTCCCTCTGGTGTTAGCCGACCCTCACTTCGTATCTCGACCGGGCCACTGACAAACGCCGAGAGCCAACCCACGGCTCTCGCGACCAGGGCGATTTCGTAGCGCTCGTCTCCTGGGTAACCAAGAACAATCTCACCGCGCCCAAGTGGCTGGCGGTCCAGGCCAAATTCCCCCCAATAGGCCTCCATTGCAAGCGCCCCCGACTTCGGCACCCGATCAATGGGTGGAGGCGGTGCGCCGGCCTTGGGGGCTTGGGACTCTTCGATAGGGAGACGCTCACCAGCCAGTGGCTCTGGCAACGTTTGCTCGGCCCGCGGGTTCTGGTGGCCAGCGGGGGCCGCCGCGTTGGCCGGCGGAATCGGCCGCACCCAAGCGAGCTCAAGTGGAGGTGCATCAACCGGCTTGCTAGTCAAGCGAAGCAGCCATTGCAGGTCGAGCCACAGCAGGGCGAGCAGAAACAGGTGCCCCAGGGTCACCCAGACAACGATTGCCAGACTGGTCCTCATTGGGCTTTCACCTTACACTGGCCGTGTGGAGAATCCCAGCGATCCCTTTTCATTCTTAAGGGCGGCCTGGCCCGAGTGGTCTGGCAGTGGCTTGACCGGTTTCGGTGTGCCCAATGCCTTTTTGCCAAGCATGGACCTTGAAGAAATCGAGAAACGAATTGCCGATCTCAAGAGCGTGGAGCATTGGCTCACCCTCAACTTAAATATGGTCAAGGCAACCCTCCAGGCCTTCGAGATCCAGCGAGGCACATTGATGAATCTGCGGGCATTTCAGGAGAGCATGACTCCATCGAGCCATTCCGCCGACGCCTCCGCTCCCGAGTCGGCAAGCCCCGCCTCAACAGCCTCTGGTCTTCAAAATCCCGACGGCATGGCCATGGCCGCTGCAAGCCAGTCGGCTTGGCTATGGAATCAGCTCCAATCCCAGTTCAATCAGATGGCGAGCCTCGCTGAATCCGGCTCGGAGCCATTAGAAAAGAGCAGTCGGGGAGGGGATACATCATCGAAGGCAAAGGCACCGAAGGGGAAGACCTCGGAGTCAAAGGCCAAAGTCAGGACCGGTTCCAAGCCAAGCGATGCGGCGCGTTCAACCACTGCCCCCAAAAAACCGAGTACAAAAAAACCTAGTCGCGCACCCGGTTCCGCCATGCACTGACGGCCTCTCCCAATTCGGAGAGGTCTGTGACGACCTTTACGCCATCGGGAATACGCCTCTGTCGCAAGGCCTGAGAACGGCCACCAGCCCAGATATCAACATGAAGGGGTAGCTTCGCACGGAGTTCAGTGAGTCCCTGAATGACCATGGTGGGATTGGCCACCGATGAGAACGAGAGGGCAACCACGTCAATTTCCTGAGACTTCGTCGCCAAAGCAATGTCCCATATGGGCGTCTGAACTCCGAGAGAAAGGCACCGGCAACCCTCTAGGGCCAGCAAGGCCTCCACCATCAGGAGCCCCATGCCGTGCGACTCGGTTGGGAATGTTGTCAGCAGCACACGTGGCCGCGATGCGGGGTGCGGAATGGTGCTGATCGCATTGCGAAGGACAACCTGCATGCTCTCTGTGAATAGATGTTCCTCATAGATTTCCAGCTGGCCCCGGGCCCAGGCGTCACCCACTTGATCGATCAACGGGGCGACCACCTCGGTCACAAAGCGGGCCAAGCCGTGGCGCAAGACCCGCTGACCCAGTTGCCGACGCAATTCTTCAATCTGGTGGGCCCGGGTGAGTTCCATAAACATCTCGAGGTCGGCCGCCTGGTCTTCCGACGGCGCTGGAAGCGACGAAGGGAGTTGCTCCGAGAGCGCCCGAAGACTCTCATCGGGCAGGCCGATGATTTTTCCAGGCCGATGGCCGGCGTCCAAAAGTCGCCGAATCAAACGAAGACGATCGACCTGGTCCATTGAATAAATGCGCTCGCCGAACGCGTCTCGCTGCGGAACGGGGAATCCATACCGACGCTCCCAGACCCTCAGGGTGTCCTTGGACAAGCCCGTGTCCCGTTCGACGGCTGCGATACTCAGAAAAACTGGCGATTGGACAGCTTGGTCCATGGCATGTGCCTCAAAATAACCGCATTTGTCGTAGACAATTGTTTGACGCGTCTACGTTCTTGCCCCTAGTATAGGTCACGGCAACTTCCATGGCTAGGACAAAATTTTAAAAAACGCGCCCTCTAAGGGATTTTCTAGTGGCGTCGGTCCTTGCCTTGTCCACTTTAGGTCTTCCGGCTCTCTCCTCGGCGAGCAGCTGCCCAAGCCTATTGAACAAGACCTTTCCTCGGCTCCAGGATGATGCCCCCCAGTCTCTTTGTCAGTACGCTGGCAATGTGGTGTTGGTTGTCAATACCGCCAGTTATTGTGGTTTCACCAAGCAATACGAGGGCCTCGAGGCCCTTCACAAGCGCTACTCGGACAGAGGCCTTGTCGTCTTGGGCTTTCCATCGAATGATTTCAGCCAAGAGCCCGGAAGCAACAAGGAAATCGCCGAGTTCTGCACCAACACCTTCTCGGTGAAGTTCCCAATGTTTGCCAAAAGCGTTGTCAAGGGCCCCCAGGCCAACCCGCTCTTTGCAGACCTAATTCGCCAGTCCGATGCGCCAGGCTGGAATTTCCACAAGTACCTCATCGACAGAGATGGGAAACTCTTCAGAAGTTACTCGAGCATGGTCGACCCGACTGGCCGACGCATGGTCTCCGATATCGAAACCCTTCTCGCCCAGAGCCGTCTCCCTTCTTCTGCATCAGCCCCACAGAAAGCCCGCCAATGAACGCTCCCGAGAGAATCGTCCCCTGCACGCTTCCCGACGTGCAATCGATGAAGGACACCCGTCGACTCCCAATCCAAAAGGTCGGGGTCAGAGCGCTTCGCCATCCTTGCAGAGTCGCCACAGCCACGGGCAATCAGCCCTCCGTGGCAACTGTCGAGATGACCGTTTCCCTGCCCGCCGAGGAAAAGGGAACCCATATGTCTCGATTCATCGAGGTATTTCAAAACTTTGAAGAGCCCTTGGACTACGCATCGGTCGGGCATCTAATGGACCGAATGCTGGCGCGTCTGCAGGCGACCAATGGCTTCATGCGCATTGACCTGCCGTACTTCGTGCGCAAGGCCGCTCCGGTCTCCGGCGGTGAGTCCCTCATGGACTATGAAGTCAGTTGGCTGGCGGAGTCACTCGGTGAAACCAAGACAGTCTCCCTTCGAGTGGTGGTCCCCGTCACCAGTCTCTGCCCCTGTTCGAAAAACATCTCCGACTACGGCGCTCACAACCAGCGCTCCCACGTCACCATTCATGCAGACCTTTTGGGGGCGGCTCGAGTCGAGGACATGATTTCGGCGGCCGAGTCGGCGGCGTCCTGCGAACTCTGGGGCCTGCTCAAACGACCCGATGAGAAATATGTAACGGAACGCGCGTACGACAATCCAAAGTTTGTCGAAGACCTGGTGAGGGACATTGCCATGAACCTCAAGGCAAACCCATCGGTCGGTTCATTCACGGTTGAGTCAGAGAACTTTGAGTCCATTCACAACCACTCCGCCTACGCCCTGATCGAACATCGCGCCTAGGCAAGCGTCCATGCCCAACTCCCGCCCCCATGTGGTCGTTGTCGGAAGCGGAATCGCTGGGCTTTCGGCTGCCTGGCACCTGCGCAAAGACTGCCATGTCACCCTGCTTGAGGCCAACAATCGGCTTGGAGGACATACCCACACCCATGAAATCGAGATCAATGGGGTTCGCGGTCCAGTCGATACCGGCTTCATCGTCTTCAACCACCGCACCTATCCCGAGATCAAGTCATGGTTTTCGGAACTGGACATCCTCACCCACGCGGCCGAAATGTCCTTTTCGGTCTCGCGTGACGACGGCCAGTTTGAGTGGGCAGGCCACAGCCTGACGGGTCTATTTGCCCAACCCTCAAATCTATTTTCACCAAGATTCTGGGGGATGCTCTACGACATCCTTCGGTTCCACCGACAGGCCCCTGCGCTCCTCGAGAAGATCGAGTCGGGCGCCCATGCCCCGATGAGTCTCGGTGACATGCTCGAACAACGCGGCTACAGCGAGTC
This sequence comes from Burkholderiaceae bacterium, assembly GCA_036783055.1. Classification (GTDB taxonomy): domain Bacteria; phylum Pseudomonadota; class Gammaproteobacteria; order Burkholderiales; family Burkholderiaceae_A; genus Hahnella. Next base: position 4,626 of record DAIPXU010000082.1, read on the forward strand.
CTTCCAATCGGGCTACCTTCTGCCGATGGCCGGCGCCATTTGGTCTTGCCCGGCCGAGCAAATGCGGGCCTTTCCATTTGCCAGCTTCACCCGCTTCTGCGTCAACCATGGCCTCTTGCAGATTGCCAATCGGCCGCAATGGTTCAGTGTCGCAGGCGGAAGCCAACGTTACATTGAGCAAATGCTCAATCGTGCCGAGCAAGAGGGGCATCGCATCGAGGCTCGACTTGGCCACCGCGTCGAGCAACTCACTCCTTTGGCCGACGGCAGCGTCAAAATTATCGGTGTCCAAGCCGATGGTCTGCCCTTTGCGCTGATCGCCAAAGGCGCGGTCCTGGCCGGCCACACGGACCAGTCCGCGAAGGTGCTTGGATTCAGTGGCCTGCCCGCGGCAGAGTTCCTCGCACAGTTTCGTTATCAATCAAACAGTGCTTACCTTCACACCGACCCCGCCCTGATGCCCAAGCGCAAGAATGCCTGGGCAGCATGGAATTACCGTGCAACCCCGGGCAGCTCCACTGTCTCGGTCACATACTGGATGAATCAGCTCCAGAGTCTGCCCTTCGATGAGCCGGTGCTTGTTAGCCTCAACCCGGATTCGCCCCCGCTTCCAAACAAGACCATTGCTCGAATGGAGTACGACCACCCGATCTTCGACTCCGCAGCCATGGCCGCACGGCAAGAGATTGTCAAGCGCCAAGGGCAAGGCCAGGTCTGGTTCGCGGGCGCATGGATGGGTTATGGCTTTCACGAGGATGGCTTCCGAAGCGGGCGCCAGGCGGCTGAAGGTCTGTTGCAGCAGTTACGCCGGCAGCAAATCACTTCGGACAAGGCCGACCGACTCGCCGCATGAGGCATCCCGGTTGAGCGAGTCTCATTGCCCAAGGCTTATGCGTGGACTGGTTATACATACGCGCAGGTCGCCTCGTTTCCATCAGTTTCGCGCACGTGTCACAACAGTCCAACTTCCCCTGCGGAGTCTTGCTGCCAAGGCAGCGACTCGGGGGCTTGGCTGGGCCATCGATCGGTGGGCGCTTCTTGCCGTCCATCGGCGAGACCACGGCGATGGGCGTCCCCTACTCGAATGGGCGGGGGAACAACTCTCGAGAGCGGGAATCGCCGAGGCCGATGGAGAGATTTGGTTGAGTTGCCTTCCCAGAATGCTGGGCTATGTATTCAAACCAGTGAGTTTCTGGTTTTGTGAGAACAAAGCAGGAGAGGTGGTTGCCATCTTGGCCGAGGTCAACAACACCTTCGGCGATCGACATGCCTACGTTCTCGATTGCCGCCTCGGATATCGAGATGGCAAAACCAT
>DAIPXU010000083.1:0-5872 GCA_036783055.1 Burkholderiaceae bacterium
CCAGATCCGCGCCAAGACGGTCACCTTCGGCGCATCCGATGCACCAGTGCCGGGTGCTGAACTCGACAGAGATGGCATGGTGCAGTTCCCGGTGATCCTTGGCGGTGTGGTGCCCATTGTCAACCTCGATGGCTTCAAGCCCGGTGAGCTCCGTGTGACGGGCCCCGTATTGGCCGAAATGTTCATGGGCTGGATCGTCAACTGGAACGACCCCAAGATTGCCGCATTGAACCCTGGCAAGAAACTCCCCGACCAGACCATCACCGTTGTTCACCGTGCCGATGGCTCGGGCACCACCTTCATCTTCACCGACTACCTCAATGAGGTGAGCTCACTCTGGAAAGAGAAAGTGGGCAAGGGCGCCGCTGTGAAGTGGCCGGCCGCCTCTTCTGTGGGTGGCAAGGGCAACGAGGGTGTGGCCGCGAACGTGAGCCGCGTGAAGGGTGCGATTGGCTATGTGGAGTATGCCTACGCGAAGAAGAACAAGATTCCCCATATGGCCATGCAGAACCGCGATGGCCAGTATGTGAATCCCGATGATGCCACCTTCGCTGCCGCCGCAGCCGGTGCTGACTGGTTAGGTACCCCAGGCATGGGAATCTCTCTGGTCAACCAAAAGGGCGCGCAGTCTTGGCCCATCACTGGTGCTTCTTTTGCACTCATGTATAAGCAGCCCACCGACAAGGCCAACGCTGCAGAGGCACTGAAGTACTTCGACTGGGCCTTCAAGAACGGTAAGAAGCAGGCCCTTGAACTCGACTACGTGCCCCTGCCCGATGCCTTGACTGCCCAGATCGCCTCCAAGGTCTGGTCGCAGATTCAACTGAAGTAATTTCCTTCGCTGTAAGCTTTACTTAGAACTCCGCCCGCTCTCGGGCGGAGTCTTTCTGGAGTATTAGAACCATGTCCTCAGTCCTCAGCAGTGAAGATCAGCGCGTAGTCGATATGAACGCTGTGGTCCAGAAGCAGCGACTGCAGGACTTTTGGTTTCACAAGGTCACGCTCTCGTTTTCGCTCTTGGTGCTGTTGGCCCTGCTCGGCATTATTGGTTCACTTATTTTTCAAGCCTGGCCTGCCTTCCAGAAATTTGGAATCGAATTCATCTGGCGCATTGAGTGGGACATCATCAACGAGGAGTTTGGCGCACTCATTGCCATCTACGGCACAATCATGAGCGCTTCGATTGCCTTGCTCATTGCCGTTCCGCTTGCCTTTGGCATAGCACTTTTTCTTACAGAGACCTGTCCGGGCTGGCTGCGCCGCCCCTTGGGCACGGCCGTTGAACTGCTCGCCGCCGTGCCTTCAATCATTTATGGCATGTTTGGACTCTTCATTTTTGCGCCGCTGTTTGCCGAGTACGGCCAGCCTGCGCTTCAGTCCACTCTTGGTCAGATGCCGGTTATTGGGCCCTTGTTTGGTGGGGCCATGAACGGAATTGGAATCCTCGCCGCTGGAATTATCCTGGCCTTCATGGTGCTGCCCTTTATTGCAGCGGTCATGCGAGACGTCTTTGAGATAGTTCCGCCCATTCTTCGGGAGTCGGCCTACGGGGTTGGGTGCACTACCTGGGAGGTGGTGCGCCATGTGGTGCTTCCCTACACCCAAAAGGGGGTGATCGGCGGCATCATGCTTGGTCTTGGTCGTGCGCTGGGCGAGACCATGGCGGTGACCTTTGTCATTGGAAACTCGCAGCGTCTGCTGCCCTCGCTTTTTGCACCTGGCACTTCCATCGCTTCGACGCTCGCCAATGAATTTGGTGAGGCGGGCGACTTTCATCTCAACACCCTCTTTGCACTTGGTTTGTTGCTCTTCGTGATCACCTTTGTGGTGCTGGCTGCTGCGAAGATTCTGATCATTAGAACCGAGCGTGCCAAGGGCACCAAGACCTAAACCGGAGACCACGACCAATGAACCAGAGTCTCTACCAGAAGCGCAAGCGCGTTAATCAGATCGGGCTCACGCTCTCGATGCTGGCCATGGTGTTGGGCCTCTTCGTGTTGCTTTGGATTCTTTTTATTCTGTTTAAAAACGGGTTTGCCGCCCTGGACTGGGCCATGTTCACGCAGTCCACGCCTGCGCCGGGCTCTGAAGGGGGTGGTTTGGCCAACGCCATTGTGGGTAGCCTAATGATTGTCGGGGTCACGACTGTTGTGAGTACTCCGATTGGAATTTTTGCGGGGGTCTACTTGGCCGAGTACGGCGATGGCAGCAAAACTGCAGAGCTCACCCGGTTTGTTACGGACATCATGCTCTCGGCGCCCTCGATTGTGCTGGGCCTCTTTGTCTACGCCATCTACGTCTATCAGGTGAAGCACTTCTCTGGTTGGGCGGGCAGCCTGGCCCTGGCCTTGATTGCCGTGCCGGTTGTTGTGCGCACAACCGAGAACATGCTTCGTCTGGTGCCCGGCAGTCTTCGAGAGGCCGCATTTGCCATGGGCGCCCCACAGTGGAAGGTGGCCACATTTGTGACGCTTCGCGCGGCCAAGGCGGGCGTGGTCACCGGTGTGCTGCTGGCACTTGCTCGAATCAGCGGAGAAACGGCGCCTCTGCTGTTTACCGCCCTAAACAACCAGTTCTTCTCCACCAATATGAATGGACCGATGGCAAACCTCCCGAATGTCATCTTCCAATTCGCCATGAGCCCCTATGACAATTGGGTTCGACTGGCCTGGGGGGGCGCACTTCTCATCACGCTCACCGTACTGGTGCTCAACATTATGGCGCGTGTCTTGTTCCGTGAAAAAGTGAAGGTCTAAAAGAGGATATCTCCCATGCCGTCGTACGAACCCTCGAATCTGCCCAACGCCATTGAGTGTCGCAACCTGAACTTCTTCTACGGGAAGTTCCAGGGCCTCAAGGACATTAATCTGGACATCTCCGAGCGCAAGGTCACCGCCTTCATTGGCCCCTCGGGCTGTGGAAAGTCCACGCTATTGCGCACCCTCAATCGCATGTATAGCCTCTATCCGGGGCAGCGGGCCGAGGGCGAGATCAATCTCTATGGGAAGAACGTGCTTGATCCCAAGCAAGATTTGAATCTCTTGCGCGCCCAGGTGGGCATGGTCTTTCAGAAGCCCACGCCATTTCCGATGTCTATTTACGACAACATTGCCTTTGGGGTTCGTCTCTACGAGAACATGAACAAGGCACAGATGGATGAGCGCGTGGAATGGGCCCTGACCAAGGCAGCGATTTGGGGTGAGGTCAAGGACAAGCTCGGTCAGAGCGGGCTCTCGCTCTCGGGTGGTCAGCAGCAGCGTCTGTGTATTGCCCGCTCAGTGGCGGTCAAGCCCAAAGTCATCCTGCTCGATGAGCCCACCTCGGCCCTCGATCCCATTTCAACGGCGAAGGTGGAGGAGTTGGTGCACGAACTCAAGACCGATTACACCGTGGCAATCGTGACCCACAACATGCAGCAGGCCGCGCGTGTCTCTGACTTTACTGCCTACATGTACCTGGGAGAGCTCATGGAGTTTGGCAAGACCGACGAGATCTTCATTAAGCCCAAGCGCAAAGAAACAGAAGACTACATTACCGGTCGATTCGGCTAAGACGCCATCGGCACTAATGCGCCGGCAAATTGCTCTGTGGCGCGCTCCCAAGTGAATTCCTTCGAGCGTTGAATGGCCCGCAAACGGGGAATGCCGAGACAGTCCAGACACGCTTCCTTGAGATCGCTTTTTAGGCTGCCTGCGCCCGAGGCCCCCACGACGTCAATCGGCCCAGCCACCGGGTAGGCCGCAACGGGCAATCCGCAGGCCATGGCCTCGACCATCACCAGGCCAAATGTGTCGGTGAGGCTGGGGAATACAAACACATCGCCCTTGCTGTAGACCTCGGCCAATTCTCTCTGAGGAAGAACGCCGATCCAGCGAACCTCTGGGTAGCGAGCTTTGAGCTCGGCTTCCATCGGGCCCTCACCGGCCACCCACTTTTCGCCAGGCAGATCGAGTTTCAAGAAGGCCTCGATGTTTTTTTCTACGGCCAGACGACCCACGTAGATGAAGATGGGATGTTCTCTGGAGGGAGGCGCCTGTATGCAGCGTGGATTGAAGATCTGGTGATCCACCCCGCGGGACCAGAAGACCACGTTTTTGAATCGCCACTTCTCTAGATCGGCGATGCTCGCATGGGTGGGTGCGAGCACGGCCGCGGAGGGCGAGTGAACGCGCCGGAAGAGGGCGTAGAGCCAAGAGACGGGAATGCCCGTGCGCGCATTGACATACTCGGGAAAGCGCGTGTGGAAGGCCGTCGTGAACTGCCAGCCGCGGCGCAGTGCCGCCGCCCGTGCCGCCCACCCCAAGGGGCCCTCGGTGGCGATGTGCAGGGCATCGGGCTGGGCCTTTTCAATCTCGGCCTCCACCCGCTTGGAGCCCACCAGGGCAAGCCGTATCTCGGGGTAACTTGGGCAGGGCACCGATCTAAAAAGGTCCGGCGTCAACATCTTGACCTCCATGCCCATGGCCTCCAACTGGGCCCGCGTATTGCCCAGGGTGCGAACCACACCGTTGACCTGGGGATGCCAGGCGTCGCTGACGATAAGTACAGACTTAAAGGCCTTTGATGGCGACAAGCTTGCTCTCCTTGGATTTCTTCTCGATGGGCTTGCGGTATGGCCAGTGAACCAGCTTGAGTTCGCCCTGATGGGTCTCGACGAGTGCCGAGAGACTCTCGACCCAGTCGCCGTCGTTGCAATAGAGGATCCCGTCAATCTCACGGATCTCGGCGCGATGAATATGGCCACAGACGACACCGTCGTAGCCACGGCGTTTGGCCTCCATGGTCAGGGCCTCCTCAAAGGCAGTAATGAAAGAGACTGCGTTCTTTACCTTGTGCTTGAGGTACTGCGAGAGAGACCAGTAGGAGAGGCCCAACCGATGGCGAATGGTGTTGAGGGTGTCGTTGAGCTTGAGGGCGACTGTATAGGCCGAGTCCCCCAGGTAGGCCAGCCACTTGGCATACTGGATGACGCCGTCGAAAAGGTCGCCATGGGTGACCCAGAGCCGCCTTCCGTCTCGCATCTCGTGGCAGGCCTCGTTGAGAATCTCAATCTCACCAAAGGTCATGCCGAGGAATTGCCGCAGCCCCTCGTCGTGGTTCCCCACGATGTAAGTTACCTTTGTTCCCTTGCGTGCCTTCCGCAGAATCTTCTGAACAACGTCGTTGTGAGACTGCTTCCAGTACCAGCCCCGCTTCAGTTGCCAGCCGTCGATAATGTCACCCACCAAGTAGAGGTGGTCGCTGTCATTGCAGCGCAGGAAGTCCAGAAGGAAGTCGGCCTTGCAGCCGGGGGTGCCAAGGTGAATATCAGAGATCCAGATCGCCCGGTAGTGCTGGCCTTCCGGGTCGAGCTCGAAGTGTTCTCGTGGGTCCACGGACTTGAATCGTCCGCCTGCGCAATGACGCAGAGATGACCGGGCTGTGAATTTTTAATGACACCCCCGCCGAGACATGAGATGGGTCTTACACTCGCATGCGAATAGGAAGAGCAATGATCAAAGATTTAATGGGTTTGGCAAGGCGTCGGTTTGTCTCGGCGCTCGTGTATTCAATTGAGGGTTTCGGAGCGGCATGGAATTCCGAGGAGGCCATCAAGGTGGAGATGGCCCTGCTCCCTGTCTTGGTCGGGCTGGGGCTTTACTTCGGCGAGACCGGATTGGCCAAAGCCATGCTTGTGAGTGTGGTGGTGCTTGTCGTGGTGGTGGAGTTGCTCAACACCGCCATTGAGAAGACCATCGATCGAATTTCAACCGAGCACAATCCGTTGTCAAAGAAAGTCAAAGACATGGGGTGCGCGGCGGTGGTGGGGGCCATCTTGAATGCCGTGGTGGGCTGGGGCCTGGTCTTAATCTAAACGCAAATTGGGGGTCTG
>DAIPXU010000084.1:0-5826 GCA_036783055.1 Burkholderiaceae bacterium
CTCAAGGGTGGCCGAGGTGATCACGAGCTTGAGGTCGGATCGTCTCTGCAGCAAGCCATGGAGATGGCCAAGAAGAAAGTCGATGTTGAGGCTGCGCTCATGGGCCTCGTCGATGATGATGGTGTCGTACTGGCCAAGCATGGGGTCGGCCTGGCTCTCAGCGAGCAAGATGCCGTCGGTCATCAGCTTGATGGGAATGCCCGGCCGAGACCGATCGTTGAAGCGAATCTTGTAGCCCACCTTCGCGTCGGGCCCCTCGCCCAGGGGGCTCCCCAATTCCTGCGCAATACGGCGTGCAACCGATGTTGCAGCGATTCTGCGAGGCTGGGTATGGGCGATGGTTCGGCCCTTGGCCGCTCGACCGGCCGCCAAGGCGATCTTGGGAATCTGAGTGGTCTTGCCCGAGCCCGTCTCACCACAGACGATCAACACAGGATGATCCAACAAGGCCTGGGCGATGTCCTGCCATGCGCGGGCAATGGGGAGTTCTTCAGAAAACTCCAGACCGAGCACCTGGGCACGTTCAAGAATGGAGGCCTGGGAGGCCTCGGGGCGCAAAGTCACAGGAAAATTATAATGAGGTGATGCCCCGCGCCGAATCCACCATGCCACGCCCCGAGCCCATCGAACCGCTGCCAGAGCCCGATGCCTCGGCGGGCCCCGCCATTGCAGCCATTGGCACTGCCGAGGAACGAACCGCCTTTGTCAATTGGCTGCGAAGTGTGGCGCCTTACATTCACGCGTTTCGCAACAAGACATTCGTTGTCGCCTTCCCCGGTGAGTTGGTCATCGACAATAGTCTGGAGTCGCTGGTCCATGATCTTGCGCTGCTGCAGGCCATGGGCATGCGAATTGTTCTGGCCTATGGTTCGCGGCCACAGGTTGAGGAGCAGTTGCGACTGCGACAAATCGCCGGTGCCTACAGCCATGGCATGCGCATCACCGACCGCTCGGCCCTGGAGTGCGCCAAAGAAGCCGCTGGCGAGTTGCGACTCGATATCGAGGCGGCCTTCTCGGCGGGCCTGCCCAACACGCCCATGGGCAATTCCAGGGTGCGCATCATCAGCGGCAACTTTGTGACCGCAAGGCCGGTGGGCATCATCGACGGTGTTGATTTCGAGCACACCGGATTCGTTCGCAAGGTCGAGTCAGACTCGATCCGTCAGGCCCTGCTGAGTGGCTCGATTGTTCTTCTACCCCCACTGGGTTTCTCCCCCACGGGCGAGGCCTTCAACCTCACGCTCGAAGACGTGGCCACCAGTGTTGCCATTGCCTTGGACGCAGACAAACTCATCTTCCTCACCGACGAGCCGGGCATGCCCCAGGCACGTCAGAATGGAATGGGAGAGATATCGGAAGACCAGGCCGAGCAACTGCTTGCCCAGGGCCAGCTCAGTGAGAACGCCGCCTTCACCCTGAGCCACGCCTTGCGCGCATGCCGAGGCGGTGTGGCCCGCGCCCACATTGTTCCGTATCAACTCGATGGCGCTCTGCTCATGGAACTCTTCACCCACGACGGCGTGGGGCTCATGCTAGTGGAAGAGACCCTCGAGGCATTGCGGCCCGCAAATGTCGATGACGTGGCGGCAATCGCCTCGCTGCTCGAGCCGCTCGAGGCCGATGGGACTCTGGTGGCCCGGGGCCGCGCCACCATCGAGCGCGACATCGATCGGTTCACCGTCATCGAGCACGATGGTGTGATCTTCGGTTGCGCCGCGCTGTATCGATACGGCGAGTCCACCATGGGCGAACTCGCCAGTCTCATGGTTCGATCAGATACTCGCGAAAAAGGCGACGGGGAACGGCTTCTCAAGAGCATTGAGTCGCAGGCACGTGCGGCCGGACTGCAGAGCATTTTCGTGCTTACCACGCGAACCACCCACTGGTTTATGAAGCGCGGGTTTCGAGTGGCAAAGGTCGATGAACTTCCTCAAGAGCGCCAGGCCGGCTACAACTGGGACCGTCGCTCACAGATTCTGATCAAGACCCTCTAGTCGACAATGGTCGCGTAGAGCGGCCTGGGGGTCTGGCCATCGAGCCAGGCCGAGCCCAGAAGACCCGGGGCCGACTCAAAGCGCTCATCGAGCCAGACAGCCACGACTGGAAGCGCGGTTTCATCATCGGCCAAGACCACACCCCCCGCCTCATGCGCACTGCAACGGCAGAACTCGGGCCACTTGGGCAGTCGAACGCTCACCATTTCATCGGTGCAGGGGCCGGGCTTGGCCACCGCTCCAACGGGTGCAGCAGCAGCCACGACCAAGACCAACGCCTCGGCTGAATCGGTCTCAGTCGAACGCGGCTGAAGGTAGAGGACCTCCTGGGCCTGGTGCTCGACCGCACAGACATGCCCCGGGGGAAGCTTTGCGAGCAGAGCGGCCATGCGAGGCGAGACCCGAAGACCCGGCGCGGAATCGTGGATGCGTGGAATCGAGACCGCACGCTGACGAAAGAGGCGCTTGAGAAGGTTGAGCCCGCTTCGCCGCAAATCCAACTGGGTCTCGGGCAGGTGCGCAGCCGCAGCAAGTGCGGCAATGAGGCGCGGTGCATCGAGTGCATCGGGTCGCTTGGGGGCTGCACGCGCCTGCATGCTTTGGCCGCTGCTTGCGCGTGGCACGGGGCTGGTCTGGGTTGGCGCGGGCGAGGCCGCCGAAGTCACCACGGGGAGCATTTCGGTCCCACGAAGATCGGCCGCAGCCCGCTCAGCACGCAGGCTGTCGAGGCCCGCAAGAAGGCTGTCGAGTGCCTCGGTGACGCCCTGATTAACGGACATGTCGCGATACGTTGACGAGTCCGGCAATCATGGAATGCTGCTGACCGCGGACCTTGGCCAGCGCCTCTTCGGTGCGATCGAGCGCTGCACGGGCCTCGGCAAGGTCTTCCTCGCGATTGGGGCCATCGGGGTCAAGGCTGAGGTTGAGTACGTTCTGACGCATCTCCTTGAGATCGGAGAGGGCCTGCTCGAGAACCTTCTCTGAGTCAAAGAGGCTGGTCTCCATCTCCTCGATGGTGCTTGGAAGGGGCTTGGCGGTATCGGCATCGGAGACCGTTGAAGCGGTCTCGGTCGTGGCCTGACTCGCGCTCGATGCAGCGGCTGCGCCTTCCTCGGACGACGCCGACGCATTGGGGTTGGTCGAATCGCCCTCGGCCTTGGCCACCTCGGCAGCCGCAAGCGTGGGCTCGGAGCCAGTGGGGTTCGAATCGACCGCGGGCAGCGCCAGGGCGGGCGAATCCCCGCCGAGGTTCGTGCCGCCAAGGTGCGGCGCAATGAAATGACCCGCAACCGGCCGGCTCGCAAGGAGGCGTCTCACCGCGACGGCCACCATGGCGAGATCGATGAGCGCAATGAGGAGCACCGCCATGGCAATCGGTCCCCAGATCACAAGGCCGGGGACACCGGTGGACATCCACCCTTCCACGATGCGAATGGCGCGCAACGAGGGCTCTGCCATGGACTGCAGTGTGCCGCCCAGCCAGACCCAGAAACTGGCATGAAGGCCGGTCGCACCCGTCTGCGGTGGCAGCCAATAGGTGTTGGTTGCATGCATGCCAAGGCCCGCTAGCAGGCAGACCACCGAGGCAAGGAGCACCCGGTGCGCGCGTTTGGCCCTGAAATTGAGGCGCTCGGCCGCTTCGTTGAAAAGGGGGTCGTCGGAATTAGTCAGGCTCATTGGCACTCCAGTCTATTCGATCTGCCCAATAGGCCTCTCGCAGGTCGCCATTGGACTTGGTGATCACGAGATAGTCGGCGGGCCGCTCATGCAGTGTTGCGCTTCGAGACCGACGCGACTCCTCGGGTTCTGCAGTGAAGGTGGTGTCGGGCTCACGAACCACCACGGCATAGCCTGCAGCGATGCCGGTGGCCAGTGGGCCGATCGTCAGCAATTCAACCTGTGACATAGGGACGACCCGCAGGACGGACTCGGCCGTGAGTGCATAACTCTTCCCCGCCCGCTGAAGGGTCAGTTGAAGGGCACTCACGCGGCCGCCTCGCTCGGGTCTTGGCCCTTATGCGGGGCCTCGCGACGCCAGATCGGGGTGCCACCACATTCCTTGGCAATCTCGTCCATGATCCTCTCGTGGGCCGCCCACTCCTCTGCACTGGGCTCCACCACAGGAAGATTCAAGGCCGCCAAGTCAATGGCATTCGCTTCAGAATCGGCATCGCCTCGGGAGACTTGAATATCGAGGCTGTCTTGCCCACGGGTCATGGCAAGCCAGACCTCGGCCAGCAACTCGGCATCGAGCAGGGCGCCATGCAAGAGGCGATGCGCATTGTTCACGCCGTATCGCTGACAGAGAGCATCGAGCGAGTTGCGTTGACCAGGGTGAAGATCCCTGGCCATTCGCAGGGTGTCGACCACCTCGTCCGCAATCGACTCGAGGGGCGGCCGACCGATGCGCGCGAGCTCGGCATTGATGAATCCCGTGTCGAAGGGCGCGTTGTGGATGAGGATTTGTGCACCCTCTACAAAAGAGATGAAACGCTCGGCCACTCCCGAGAAGAGGGGCTTGTCTTCGAGATCTTGAAGCCGGAATCCGTGAACCTCGGTGGCACCGGCCTCAATCTCACGCTCGGGGTTGATGAGTTCATGAAAGCGCCGACCGGAGGGGCGGCGATTGATTAACTCCAGACAGCCAATCTCAATGATGCGATGGCCGTCTTCGACCCTCAGGCCGGTTGTTTCCGTGTCGAGAACGACGACTCGCATGAGGCTACCCAGGCATAAATGGTTGGCAGAACAAAGAGGGTGAGCAAGGTTCCCATGCTCATGCCCCCGACAATGACCCAGCCAATCTCCTGTCGACTCTCTGCACCGGGGCCGGAGGCCAATGCCAGTGGCAACGCGCCGAAGACGGTGGAGATGGTGGTCATGATTATCGGTCGAAAACGAAGGGCTGTCGCCTTGAGGGTTGCGGCAAGAACGTCCATGCCCTCTTCCCGAAGTTGATTGGCGAACTCAACAATCAGAATGCCGTTCTTTGTAATCAGGCCAATGAGCGCGATAAGACCAATCTGCGAATAGACATTGAGCGAGCCCTGGGTGAGCCAGATGGTGAGCAGTGCACCGGCCAGTGCCAGCGGAACCGTCACGAGGATGACCAGTGGGTAGACGAAACTCTCGAACTGGGCGGCCAACACCAGGTAAATAAATAGCAGGGCCAAGATGAATACAAAGACGATCGTGGACTGCGAATCGCGGTACTCGCGGGATTGGCCGTTGTAATCGAGTTGATAGTCAGAGGGCAGGACCCTTCGGGCGGTGTCCTCGATGGAGTCGAGCGCCTCGGCAAGGGTGGCCCCAGGGGCCAGGTTGGATGTAATGGTCACGGCCCGCTGTTGCATAAAGTGATTGAGTTCTCGCGGTGCGACTGTCTCCGAGACACGCACCAGACTCGCAAGCGATACCAACTGCCCATCTCGACCACGCACATAGAGAGAACGGATGTCATCGGGTGTGCTGCGGCCCTCGGGTGAGAGTTGAACGATCACATCGTATTGCTCATTGCCACGCTTAAACCGGGTGATCTGTCGGCCACCAAGAAGGGTCTCGAGCGTGCGGCCGATGGCCTCAACCTGCACGCCGAGGTCGGCCGCACGCTCGCGGTCCACCTCGAGTCGAAACTCGGGCTTGGTGATCTGAAGGTCGGTGTCGACCCCCTGCAGCATGGGGTTCTTTAACAACTCCTGTCGAAGCTGCTCGGTGACCGCGGCCATCTCGGGAATGGAGGCAGACGAGAGCACAACCACCTCAATGGGCTGGGAAAGAATATTATGGACAAGCGATGGTGGGGTACCGACAAAGGAGTTCACACCAGTGATGG
>DAIPXU010000085.1:0-5767 GCA_036783055.1 Burkholderiaceae bacterium
GCGCCCCCAGCCCCTCGGCCACCTCATGCGCCCGCGCCCCGGCAAGCGGCTTCAGACAGACCAGCAGGTTCGACCGCAGCCGCCGCTGATAGACCGCCAGCAGCCGCTTCGCCTCGGGCGCGGTCTGGGCGAGGACGTAGCAATTCAGCCACGCCCCCACCCCCTCGCGCCGCCCGAGTTTTACTGGCACTCCTTTACCGGCATACGAGATCGCATCTTCGAGTAGGCGAGACAGGGGCATGCGCCCACCAACCGAGCGGGCGAGGTCGAGTGCCCGACCCCAGCCCGCGACCGTTCCCGCCACTGTGAGCGCTGCGTTGCCCCCACGAAAGGGGATGCTGCCGGTGATGCCTCGATCTTTCGCGTAGGAATCAATGCTCGCGAGGGCCGCGCTGTGCCCTGCGGCATCAATGCCGCCCGCCACGCCCTTGGGCCCGCGAATCACCCAGAACCCATCGCCCCCAATGGAGTTCATATGGGGATAGACCACTGCGATGGTGGCGGCTGCCGCAACCATCGCCTCGATGGCATTGCCCCCCTCGCGCATCACCGCCACAGCAGACTCCGCCGCCAGGCTGTGGGGCGCCACCGCCATGCCGCGGCGGCCGTAGAAACTCATGGTCATCGAGCGACTCCTACCAACCAATGGCCTGAGGAAGCCAGAGTGCGATCTGCGGGAATAAGAAGACAATGCCCACCGCAACGGCCTGCATGGCAATGAACGGGACCACTCCCTTATAGATATCAATGGTCCTGACCTCGGGGGGCGCCACTCCCTTCAGAAAGAAGAGCGCCCAACCAAACGGCGGCGTGAGAAACGAGGACTGAAGATTCAGGCAGATCAGCATGGCACGCCAGACCAGATCGACATTCTGCGAGATAAAGACCGGCAGAAAGAGCGGGACGGCGATGTAGCTGATCTCGATCCACTCCAGGAAGAAGCCAAGAACAAAAATCAAGAGCATCAGAAAGAGAATGTCGGAGTTGACTCCGCCGGGAATGAATTCGAAGAGATCGTGGATGAGGTCCTCGCCATTGAGACCCCGGAAGGCCAGGGCAAAGATCTGCGCACAAACCAAGATGAACATCATCACTGCGGTGATTTTGGCTGTGGTCTCTGTGGTCTCTCGGAGGGCTTTGAAAGAAAAACGCCCAGCGCCCAAGGTCACAAGCATGGCGCCAATGGCACCCATGGCGGCGGCCTCGGTGGGTGCGGCCACACCGCCGATGATTGAGCCCAAGACGGCCACCACAAGCAATAGCGGCGGAACCACCACCTTGAAAAAGCGCACCCAGAGTTCGCGCACAGAGACCGCGTCGCGCTCGTCCTTTGGTAGTGGTGGCACCTTCTCTGGAGAAACCATCCCGAGAACGATGATGTAGATGCAGTAGACGGCTGCGAGCAGCAGGCCGGGGCCGACGGCCGCAGCGAAGAGTGTGCCCACCGAGAGCTGCATGATGTCTGACAGCACAATCAGAATGAGGCTCGGCGGAATGATCTGCCCCAGCGTGCCCGAGGCACAGATGGTGCCGCAGGCAATGGCGGGGTCGTACCCACGCCGCAGAAGCGTTGGCAGCGTGAGCATGCCCAGTGTGATGATGGTGGCGCCCACAATGCCGGTGGTCGCACCGAGCAAGACACCAACCAGCACAATGCCGATGGCCATACCACCGCGTATTCCGCCTGCAAGGTGGCCGACAACGTCGAGCAGGTCATCGGCCAATCGCGACTTCTCGAGCATGACCCCCATGAAGACGAACAAGGGAATTGCCAGCCACTGGTAGTTGGCCACCACCCCATAGATACGGGCGGGCACTAGATTGAAGAGGGCGGGGCCAAAGCCCACCAAACCAAAAGCAAAACCAGAGACTGCAAGGCTAATGGCGATGGGAACGCCCAACATGAGCAGGCTGAAGAAGCCGGCCAGCATGGCAAGCGCCATCCATTCATTGAAACTCATTGTGTTTTTTCCAGTGCTTGATAACGACGCAGGGTTCTGAAGAATGCGGCAAGGGCCTGCATGAACAACATGGCAAAGCCAATTGGAATCAGTGCCTTGATCACCCAACGGTACGGAATTCCACCGGGATCGGGCGAGCCCTCAAGAATGGAGAATGACTGCATGACATAGCCCACCGAGAGCCACGCGACCATCAGGGCAACGGCCATGGTGAGGATCTCTGAAAACAGGTCCACCTGGAGTTTCTTGCGTGCGGGGTAGTTGGCGTAGAGCACATCGATGCGTGGGCTCTCACCGGACTGGATTCCCCAGCTCATCACCAAGAGAATGAGTGGCACCAGCAGGTGCCACTCCAACTCCTGGGCCCAGACGCTCCCTAGACTCATCGTGTAACGCAGCAATACGTTGGTCGCCATCAGCAAGACGATGACCAGAACCAGCCAAGAAAAGACTCGGCCGGATCGGGCCACCCACGACTCAATACTCTCTAGGAAACGTTCAGGCATACGCGCGCGACCTTAGCCTTTGACCTTGTTGTGATAGTGGGCCTCACTGACTTTGGTCCAGGCGTCGTACTTGGCCTTGAATGCAAAGTAAGAGTCATGCACCTTCTTAGTGAGGGGGTCCTTCTCAATTGCTTCTTTCAAAACCTTGTCGGTCTCTTTGCGAAGCGCGGCAATCACGCTGTCGGGCAGTGGGCGTGCAATCACCTTCTCCTTCTTGACCAGGTCCTCCATTGCATCGGAGTTGTTCTTCTGGCACCAGGCCTCGCTGATTGCGTTGCAGGCGGCCGAGGCCCCGCGAACGATGGCTTGGAGGTCTTTGGGCAGCTTGTCCCAGGCGGCCTTGTTGATAAGCAACTCGGAGACAGTCGCGGGCTCGTGCCAGCCGGTGGTGTAGTAGAACTTGGCCGCCTTCTGCAGGCCCAGGCGACGGTCTTGGAATGGTCCAACAAACTCCGCCGCATCAATCACACCGCGCTCGAGCGCCGGAAAGATCTCTCCACCGGGAAGCACTTTTACGTCTACACCAAGGCTCGCGTAGACCTTGCCAGCGAGGCCCGGAATGCGCATCTTCAGGCCCTTGAGGTCGGCCACGGTCTTGATTTCCTTTTTGAACCAGCCGGTCATTTGAACGCCGGTATTGCCACAGGGCATGGCCACCATGCCAAAGGGCGCGTAGACCTCGTTCCAGAGGTCGATTCCACCACCGTCGTAGAACCAGCCATTCATGCCTTGGAAGTTCATGCCAAAGGGCACTGCAGTGAAGTACTGGGCGGCGAATGTCTTGCCCGTCCAGAAATAGCTATTTGCGTGGTTCATCTCCACCGTGCCGGCCCGAACGGCATCAAAGCCCTCGAATGCAGGAATCAACTCGCCTGCGCCATAGACCTGGATATTCAGACGGCCATCGGACATGTCCGAGATCATCTTGGCCAGGTCGGTGGCACTGCCAGGACCGGCCATGTAGAACGGAGAACCCTTTGGATAGGCGCTGGTCATCTTCCAGTTGAACTTCTGTTGCGCCTTGGCAATCATGGGGAATCCCAATGTGCCCGCTGCTACACCACCGGCTGCGCCGGCCCTTAGAAAGTGACGTCTCTTCAATGACATTGTGGATCTCCTAGTAGAGTGGTGGGATGAACCGAGGCGAACAGAACGGGCCTTCGCCTTCGCGTCGTTCATCTACAGCAACCGCCATGCCAGCCCCGTCAAATCGACCTAGACACAAGTAAAGTGAGCCGATGCACACAAACGGAGCGCCCTGCATGAACCAGTTTGTTACAACATTGCACTAATGTAGTGCGGTATTGTGTCTAAGACAAGCAATAGAAATCCAGCCGTCATCTTATGGCTCACTTCTTGATCTCGACTCACTTTGGCCAGAGATGACTGGGCTGAATTTGTCGAGACACGCCGATTGGAAAAAGGCACTCGGTCATTTCAATCGCACAGATCCCGTGCTGGCCTCCATCGCCCGCAATCTCAAAAATGGCGAGCGTCTGGTGTCTCGGGGTGCGCCCTTCTTCACCCTGGCCCGCTCGATTGTTGGTCAACAAATCTCAGTGAAGGCCGCCGAGGCGGTCTGGGTGCGATTCATTGATGCAGCACCCGGCCCCTCCCCTGCGACCATCCTCGCCCTTGACGACGACTGCCTTCGGGCTGTTGGCTTGTCTCGGCAGAAGATTCGCTACCTGCGCGAGCTCGCGCGATGGTGGGATTCCACGCCGGGTTTGGAGAGAACTCTTGTCACTGCGAGCGACGAGGAGGCCATACGCATACTCGTTGAGCGACCGGGCATCGGTCGATGGACGGCAGAGATGTTTCTCATCTTCACGCTCATGCGCCCCGATGTTTTTCCGGTCGATGACCTGGGCGTGCTCAAAGCGATTGCGCTTCACTACCCTGGCGTGGATTCCAAGGCCAAAGCCCGCGCACTTTCACAGCGTTGGCAGCCTTACCGAACCGTCGCGGTCTGGCTGCTCTGGCGAAGCCTCGATCCCGTGCCTGTAGAGTACTGAGATGTTCGCCTACAGACACGCTTTCCATGCGGGCAACCATGCCGACGTCATCAAGCATGCTGTGCTCCTCGACTGTCTCTCGAGACTCCAATCCAAGCCCGGTGCATTAACCCTCATCGACACACATGGAGGCGCGGGTGCCTATTCGACCGACTCGGGTCTGACACGCAACAAGGCCGAGTACAAGACGGGGCTCGGGCGCCTCTGGGGGATGCGGCTCGACAAGATGCCCGAGATGATTGCCAACTACATTCGTGTGCTTCGCGGTCTGCACGGCGAGTCCACCACGCTCTCGACCATGGCGGGGTCGCCGTTGCTGATGGCCCAGCAGATGCGGCCCCAAGACCACCTCACTGCCTTCGAGATGCACCCCACCGATGCACCCCTGCTCAAGCAGAATCTGGCGCGCTTTGGTCGACGCGTTCAGCTGCGTGTGAGCGATGGCTTTGCTGGCCTTCGAGGCCTTCTGCCGCCCGTGTCGCGACGTGGGCTGGTGCTTATGGATCCATCGTATGAGATTCGAACCGATTACGGCAAGGCGCTGACGAGCCTTCGAGAAGCGACGTCTCGTTTCTCGACGGGCTGCTACGTGCTGTGGGTGCCGATTGTTGCGCGCCTTGAAGTCGAGCGACTGGTGCGTCAGGCCCTTGCGCTGCCCGTGGAGGAGCGGCTTCACCTTCGGTTTCAAGTCAGACGCGCCGGTGCGGATGGCCTTGGACTCATGGGCAGTCACCTCATTGTTCTCAATCCGCCCTTTGGGTTGCAGGCAGCCTGCGAGGAGGTGATGCCGTGGCTGGTGACTCAGCTGGGGCAGGACGAGTCCGCCGGCTGCGAGATCCGACTGCAGGAAAAAAAAGGGGGGCCGAAGCCCCCCTCTCTCAACAACCATCAACGGGTCTCCCGCGTTGATGCCTCCCGCCCCTTAAGGGGGTCTTCTCGGGACCCCTCCAGAGGCTGACCTCTCCAATGTTCGGTGGATTGGTCGCGTGTGACTGACTAGGCCACGCGCTTGATTTGCGCCTTCGAGTCGAAGAACTGCTCATCCTCGGTGGAGCCCTTGAGCGCGGCGGTAGAGGCCTCGCGCTCAATGGTGGTGGTCGCCGCGTCGAAGTAGCCCGTTCCAACCTCGCGCTGGTGCTTGACGGCGGTGAAGCCCCTGGATGCCGCAGCGAACTCCGCCTCTTGCAGCTCAACAAAGGCCGACATGTTGTTGCGTGCATAGCCGTGGGCCAGGTTGAACATGGAGTAGTTGAGGCTGTGGAAGCCGGCCAGCGTGATGAACTGG
>DAIPXU010000086.1:0-5719 GCA_036783055.1 Burkholderiaceae bacterium
GAGCGTGAGGGCCTCGATGTGAGCTCTCACGGTGAGAAGGCCTACTACATGTAACTTTGCAGCACGATTAGCCGACTGGTTTTTCCATTCTCCTCGTGGCCTCCCCCGGCCACCTTCCGGCCCGCGATGCTCCCAGAGATCGCGGGCTTTTTCATGTCAGGGGGATAAAATGCTCGGCTATGTCCAGTCTGCTGAGCCCCGACCTCCAACCAAGCCTCTGCGGCCCCCTGCTCGAAATGGAGCGGCTGGTCTTGCGTCAGAGCATTGAGGTCGAACACTGGTTTCGCTCCCAGTGGCGAGTCCACCCGCCACCCTTCTATGCCTCGGTCGACCTGCGCAATGCCTGCTTCAAGCTCGCACCCGTAGACACCAATCTCTTCCCCGGCGGTTTTAATAATCTGGCCGACTCGGCCCTGCCCGTTGCGGTTCAAGCCCTGATGTCGGCCATCGAGCATCACTGCCCGGATATTCGCCGGGTGCTGCTCATTCCCGAGAACCACACCCGCAACCAGTTCTACTTGAGCAATGTGGCGCAACTCGCTGAACTGCTCCGACAGGCGGGTCTCGAGGTTCGCGTTGGGAGTCTGCTGCCAGAGATCGCCGAGCCCACCCGTATCGAAGGCCAACGCCCCGATGGGGCCGCCTTCTCGCTCACCCTCGAGCCCCTGGTGCGGCAGGGGACCCGCCTTGGCTTGAAGGGCTTTGACCCCTGCCTGATTCTGCTCAACAACGACCTCTCGGCCGGGGTGCCAGAGATTCTGCAGGGGCTCTCTGGGCAGCGTGTCTTTCCACCGCTCCATGCGGGCTGGTCATCGCGACGAAAGTCCGAGCACTTCGAGGCCTATCGCCATGTGGCAGGGGAGTTCGCAGAGCGACTACAGATTGACCCCTGGCTGATCGATCCTTACTTCGAGCGCTGCCAAGACATTGATTTTCACTCCCGAGTGGGAGAGGGCTGTCTGGCGGAGAAGATCTCCCAGATCCTCGCGAGGGTTCGGGCCAAGTACAAAGAGCATGGGATTCAGAAGACCCCCTATGTGGTGGTCAAGGCCAACGCCGGCACCTATGGCATGGGCGTGATGACTGTGAAGGACCCCTCGGAAATCATCCAGCTCAACCGCAAACAAAGAAACAAAATGGCGGTCATCAAAGAGGGTCTCGCAGTCAGCGATGTCCTCATACAAGAAGGCGTTCACTCCTACGAGACGGTTCGCGACGGTGCAGGCGAGGCGGTGGCCGAACCGGTGGTTTACATGATCGACAAGTACGTGGTCGGTGGCTTCTACCGAGTCCACTCCGAGCGAGGACCCGATGAGAATCTCAACGCCCCCGGTGCCAAGTTTGTGCCGCTGCCTTTTGCGAGTGGCTGCCAGCAGCCGCTGAGCCACGAAGACCCCGATGCCATGCCCAATCGGCTCTATCTCTATGGGGTCATCTCTCGCCTTGCCCTATTGGCGGCCTCACGAGAAATCGAGGCCACTCATCCTGCCGCACGTGGGAAGAGCTAGACCGCATGCGGCTGCTCTTTGTCTGCGACCCCCTTGCAGGCCTCAAGACATACAAAGACACCAGCTTTGGCATGATGCAGGCCGCTCAGGAACGAGGCCACACCATCTGGGCCTGCCAGCCAGCGCATCTGTCAGCGGGGTTCTCTGAGAGTCGTGGCTGCCAGCCCACGGCAATGGCCGATCGAATTGAGATTCAAGGGGCTGATGCAAACAAGTGGTGGACGGTCGTCGAATCCCGTGCCCTGTCGCCAGCCGATCTCGATGCGGTGCTCATGCGCAAGGACCCTCCTTTTGACCAGGATTACCTAGTGGCCACCCAGATGCTCGAGCTGTTTGAGCGTGCCGGAGTGCCTGTGGTCAATAGACCTGCTGCGCTGCGCGATCATGGCGAGAAGCTCTCTGTGCTTGAGTTCCCGGCCTATGCCCCTGCGGGGCTTGTGAGCAGTTGCATCGCCGATCTCGCTTCTTTTGCTGCGCAACACCCGAAGGTGGTGTTCAAGCCACTCGATGCCATGGGCGGCAGTGGGATTTTTGTCAGCCACGCCCAAGATCCCAACCTCCCCGTGATTCTTGAGGTGCTCACGAAGAACGGCCAGCAGGCCATCATGGGGCAGGAGTGGCTGCCCGAGATTGTCGATGGCGACAAAAGAATTCTGATCATCAATGGAGAACCCTTCTCCCACTGCCTGGCACGCATCCCCCAGGCAGGCGCCTCGCGCGGCAACCTCGCGGCCGGTGGCCGTGGGGAGGCCCGGCCCCTCACGCCAAGAGACCGTGAGATTGCCGAAGGACTCGGACCGCACCTCAAGCGTCGAGGAATCTTTCTCGCGGGGATCGATGTCATTGGTGAGCGGCTGACCGAGATCAACATCTCCAGCCCAACCGGCTTTCTGGAGATCCACGATCAGACTGGCTTAAACGTGGCCGTGCACTTTATTGAGCAATTGGAGTCAATGGTGAAGAGTTCTCAGAGACACTGACCCATGGAAATCGAGACCAGGCTTTTTCTAATTTGTCACGCCCCACTGGCCTCCTCATTCCATGGTGTCGCCTGCCATGCGTTTGGTCAGCGCCTCAACGATGCGGTGGCCATTGACGTTCTCAGCCATCACTCTCGGGAGCAAGTGGCCGAACTCATTGAAGAGGCATGGTTGGCCGCTGGGGCGCCATCACAGGTCTTGTTACTGACCGACCTAATGGGTGCCACACCCTGCAATGGGGCCAGCCTCTGGATGGGCAGAAGCAAAGACAATCTCCAGATCGCAGGCATTGCCGGCATGAGTCTGCCCTTGCTTTTGAAAGCACTCACTTACAAGCCGCTTATGCCCGCTGAGTTGGCCGAGCATCTCTTGCGCAGCCAGGCCGACTGCGGCTGCCGACTCGAGGCGATCTCTGCCAGAGTGCCCCCCCAACATCAGCAATGAAGACCAGCGTCACCATCTCCAATGCGCTTGGGCTGCATCTACGGGCTTCCTCCAAGCTCAGCCAACTCGCCACAAAATTCCCCTGTGAGGTCTGGTTGAGCAAAGGCAACAAGCGGGTCAATGCAAAGAGTGTGCTTGGGGTGACCATGCTCGCCGCCGGCCAAGGCGCCGAGATCGAAGTCGAGACCATGGGTGCGCAGGAGGAGGAGGCCATGACTGCTTTGCTTGCATTGATCGACGACAAGTTCGGGGAAGGGCAGTAAGCCATGGCATGGTCGGTCACCGGCATCGGGGTGGGCGACAAACTCGCCCTTGGCAAGGCCTGGGTCCTCGCACCAGCCTCGCTCGATCTTCCTCGACGACAACTCCAGGCCCAGCAAATCGCCCCTGAGATCGCCCGCTTTCATGCGGCCGTCGGTCGGATTGATCAGGAGTTCACAGACCTTCGCCAAGCCCTGGGACAAGAACCTGCTGCCGAGGTTCGGGCATTCCTCGATCTTCAGGCACATGTGCTTCGAGACCCCATACTGATTGATGAGACCGTCGCCCGCATCGAGAGAGAATCTTGCAACGCAGAGTGGGCGCTGATTCAACAGCTCGCTGAAGTCACCGCGCAGTTCGATGCCATTGACGACCCGTATCTGAAGGAGCGCAAAGCCGACGTCCAACAGCTCGTTGAGCGAATCTTAAAGAGCATGCAGGGCGTTGGAGACCTCTCCACCACGCTTGAGCAGACCGCACAAGGCGAGGGCGGTCTGCCATGGATCCTGGTGGCCAAGGACATCGCTCCGGCCGATATGCTGCTGCTGCGGCACCATCGTTTCGCAGGATTCGCAACCGACTCGGGCAGCCCGACATCGCACACAGCCATCCTTGCTCGAAGCCTCGGGCTTCCTGCCGTGGTGGGCATGAACAGCCTGCACGGCTTGGTTGAGCAGGGAGAAGAAATTGTGCTCGATGCCGCAGCTGGAGTGGTCATGGGAAGTCTCGACGAGGAGCTGCGCGCCCACTACAGCGACCAGCAGGCCAGTCAGCAGCTCGCCATGGAGCGACTCAAACGGCTCCGAAGCATTGAGGCCAAGACGCTCGATGGCGAGCGAGTGCTTCTCCAGGCCAACCTGGACCTGCCTGAAGATGCGGCTGCGGCACTCGAGGCGGGCTGCGATGGTGTGGGTCTCTTTCGAAGCGAGTTTCTGTTCATGAACCGGGCCGATGCGCCCTCAGAGGACGAGCAGGCCGCTGCCTACAGCTCGGTGGTTCGGGCCATGGCCGGGCGCCCCATCACGATTCGCACACTGGATTCTGGGGCCGATAAAACCGTGGCGGCCTTGGCAGCGGGACGCTCCGAGCCGGCCAACCCGGCCTTGGCCTTGCGCGCCATTCGGCTATGCCTTGCCGAGCCCGAACTCTTTCTCACCCAGTTGCGGGCGATTCTCCGGGCCTCGGCCGTGGGGCCGGTTCGCGTCATGGTGCCGCTCGTCAGCGGTCCCTCTGAAATGATTCTGGCCCGACGAATGATCCAGAACGCCATGCAGCAGCTCGAGGCCAAGGGCGCAGCCTTTGATCGAAGAATTGCAGTGGGCGCCATGATTGAGGTGCCCTCTGCCGCGATTGCCATCGATGGCCTGCTTGCTCACATTGATTTCGCCTCCTTGGGCACCAACGATCTCATCCAGTACACCCTGGCCATCGATCGCACAGACAGCGAGGTGGCGCACCTCTATGAACCGCTTCACCCAGCGGTGCTTCGACTGATTCGAGATGTGATTCGTGCCTGCGACAAGTCGGGCACGCCCATCTCTCTCTGTGGCGAGATGGCCGGTGAGGCCGAGCTCTGCCGATTGCTTCTTGGGCTCGGGCTTCGTCAATTCTCGATGCATCCGGTGGAACTCCTGCGTGTCAAGCAAGAGGTCCTGCGCACCCGTGCCTCCGACCTCATCAAACCAGTGGCTCGGCTGCTCAGGCTCCCCGATCCCAAGAAAATTCGCAGCGGCCTTGAGCAGATCAACGGGCAGTGAGCCCGAGTCAGTGATGCCGCTGGTGGCCCTCCTGGTCGACCCGGTCCTCCTGACCCACACTGTCTGCTGCGGCCATGGGTGAGGTTGGCTCAAGCCAACCGGCGCGCAATGCGGCCAGTACCACCTCCGAGCGATTGGTGACTCGAAGCGCACGCAGGATGGAACTGATATGAACCTTCGCAGTGCCCTCTGACATCTCCAGGGCCCTGCAGATGAGTTTGGTCGGTCGGCCATGGATGAGGTGCTCAAGTACCTCGAACTGGCGCGGTGTGAGTTTGGACCAGCGATCGATCTCCTTGGGGTCGCGAACCTCTATGCGAATCACTGCCTCCCCACCGGGCTGAAGGACGGCTCGGTTTCCGGGGCTGCCGGAGTGCGATGGCGACTCGTGGGGGCTGGCGGGCAGGCGTATCTGGGGCGATGCGTCCTCACGCTGGGCATGGTGTGCGGCCAAAAGACTGGTGATGGAATTGGTCATCCGAGTATCTCCGGTTGGTTGAGGTGTTTGAACCGAGAGTCTGAGAAGGCTTGACCGCCAAGATTGTTAAAAAGTGTGTCTAATTAGGGCCTGACAAATGCAGACAGAAAACAGCCTGGGCCCCGTTGCCGAGCAATTTGCTCAATTCGATCAACCGCTTACGCTCTCGAGTGGCCAAATCCTCGAAGGGTCTGAGTTGGCCTATGAGACCTATGGCGTCTTGCGTGCCGACCGGCGAAATGCGGTGCTCGGCTGCCACGCCCTCAACGCCTCCCACCATGTGTCCGGGAC
>DAIPXU010000087.1:0-5563 GCA_036783055.1 Burkholderiaceae bacterium
GCCAAGGCCCAGACCGCCAAGCCCCCTGCAACCAAGGGGCTGCCGCCACTGCGCGAGCAGGTGATTCATTTTGTGAATAAGAAAATGCCGGGCCAGTTGCCAAAGAAAACGGCCCGGGCCCTGCTCGATATTGAAGATGCCCAATACGTGCCGATCATTCGAGACCCGCAGCGAACCTCGAGCGAGACCGAGGCGGTCTTCTACTTTCCCGGCTGCGGCTCGGAGCGGCTCTTCTCGCAGGTGGGGCTCGCCACCCAGGCCATGCTCTGGCGGCTTGGTGTGCAGACCGTATTGCCGCCGGGCTATTTGTGCTGCGGCTATCCGCAGCGGGGGTCTGGTCAGTTCGACAAGGCCGAGAAGATCATCACCGACAACCGTGTTCTCTTCCACCGAGTGGCCAATACGCTCAACTACCTCGACATCAAAACCGTGGTGGTCTCTTGTGGCACCTGCTACGACCAACTCGCTGGCTATGAGTTCGACAAGATCTTCCCCGGCTGTCGCATCATGGATATTCATGAGTACCTGCTCGAGAAGGGCATGCAGCTCGAGGGCGTCACGGGCGTTCGTTACATGTACCACGACCCCTGTCATTCCCCCATGAAGCAGCACAACCCCATTAAGGTGGTCAATCAACTCATGAATGCTTCAGTCAACAGCAGCATCGAGAAGAACGACCGCTGCTGCGGGGAGTCGGGCACGCTGGCCATCGCGCGGCCAGACATTTCCACTCAGGTTCGTTTTCGCAAGCAAGAAGAAATGCAGAAGGCCGCGCAGGCCCTCGGTGCCGAGACAACGCCCACCAAGATTCTGACTGCCTGCCCGTCTTGCTTACAGGGGCTCTCGCGCTACACGCCCGACACCGGCGTGGAGGCGGACTACATCGTGGTCGAAATGGCCCGCCACCTCATGGGCGAGAGCTGGATGCAAGACTATGTGAAGAATGCCAACGCGGGCGGCATCGAGCGGGTGCTCGTCTAAGTTCGCTCGCTTAGGGCTGCGCCCTCAAGCATCGGTTGGCCTCAAAGACAATCGAGAAGCGGCTTCCCTGGCCCACCTGACTCTCAATCTTTAGCTCCGCCTCATGCCGAGAGGCAATGTGTTTCACAATGGCCAGGCCCAGCCCCGTCCCGCCACTCTCGCGCGAGCGGCCCTTGTCGACCCGATAGAAGCGCTCGGTGAGTCGACTCAAATGCTGTGGCTCAATGCCCGGCCCATTGTCTTCCACCATAAAGATTCCGGTGCCCTGTGCACTCTGTCGCCAACTCAGGCGAATCTCGCCCCCGGCCGGTGTGTAGCGAATGGCATTGCTCACCAAGTTGCCAAAGGCGCTTGCAAGTTCGTGCTCATCGCCCAGAAGTAGATTGGTCTGCCCCTCGGGCAGTGGCATGACAAGAATCTGGTGGCTCTCGCGACTGAGCATCTTGGCCTCGTGGGCCAGGCGGTTGAGCATCGCAGACATGTCAATGCGCTGCTCTTGAAGGGCCTTCTGCGAAGACTCAAGCCGCGAGAGCAGGAGCAAGTCATCGATGAGGCGTTGCATGCGCTGGGTCTGTGAACCCATCGTCTCAAGGACCTCCGAGCGCTTCTTTGCATCCAGGGGCAATTCCTGCATGGTCTCAATAAAGCCAGCGATTACCGTCAGTGGCGTGCGAAGTTCATGGGAGACATTGGCCACGAAATCTTTTCGGGTGGTCTCAAGTCGCTCGAGCTGCGTAATGTCGCGCGACATCAGCAGGCGCTCCTCGTCGCCATAGGGAATCAGTTGCAGCTGAAGGCTTCGATCGGACGTGGGCAGGCCATGGAGCACCACGGGCTCGGACCAATCTTCACCCTCAATGTAGTCGGCGAATCGGGGGTGCCGCACCAGGTTGAGGATGTTTCGCCCCTGGTCGGTGGGCAGCCGCAGCCCCAGATGCTGCTCGGCTCGGTGGCTTGCGAAGATGATCTGGTTGTGGTGGTCCAGCGCCACCACCCCATCGGGCATGGCCTCGGTCACACTCCGAAAGCTCGCCAGGAGTTGGTTGGTCTGTGCCTGCTGTCGCTCATAGGAGCGGGCCAGGCGGTAGATGGAGGAGTAGAGCCGATCCCAAGTCCCCAGGCCGGTGGGGGTCTGGCTGATGCGAAAGTCCGAGAGCCAGCGGTTCATCTTCTGCAGGTGATAGAGCTGAAAGCAGACCCAGATCACCAGGCAGGTAATGGCCGTGTTGCGTCCTGCACCAGGGCCACCGACCAGTTCGGAGGCCAGGCTCAAGAGAATGATCAGCCCGCTGGTGAGGGCGACCTTGATCCAGAGGCTCAGCATAGACCCCGATTATGGGGTGCCGTGGGTGAGGGGCGCCTATTGAGTGAGGGGCTGGGCGGTAAAGCGATACCCACTGCCCCGAACCGTCTCGACATGCCGGTCGTGGGCCGAAGGGGCGAGCGACTGGCGCAGCCTGCGGATATGGACATCCACAGTGCGCTCTTCCACATAGACATGGTCGCCCCAGACCTGGTCGAGCAGTTGGCTGCGGCTGTGGACCCGCTCGGGGTGGGTCATGAAGAAGTGCAAGAGCCGGAACTCAGTGGGCCCGAGTTCGAGTGCCTTGCCATTGCCCAGCACCCGATGGGTCTGGGGATCGAGCTTGAGGCCGCAAATGTCCACTGCATGGTCGGCCAGGGCGGGAATGCGTCGGCGAAGCACGGCCTTGATACGGGCCTGCAACTCCTTGGGCGAGAAGGGCTTGGTCACGTAATCATCGGCCCCGCTCTCGAGCCCTTCGATCTTGTCGGATTCTTCGGAGCGGGCGGTGAGCATGATGATGGGCACGTCTTTGGTCTTCTCATCCGAGCGCAGCCGTTTGGCAAACTGCACCCCGCTTAATCCAGGCAGCATCCAATCCAACACAATGAGGTCGGGTTTTTCTGCCCGCAAAAGGGTATCTGCCGAGATACTGTCGGCTGCACGAAGAACCTTGTGGCCTGCAAAACTCAAATTCACCGCTATGAGCTCTGCAATCGCGGGTTCATCCTCAACAACTAAAATAGTGGACGCCATTACCATGGCACTCTATTCCCAAAAGATGACAAGTCAATGACAGTTGCCTCGGCCGCCAATATTCCGCCCTTCGACAGTCGCGTGAGCACACCGCCACCCGAGTCCATCGTGGTTCATGCGCAGACCAAGGCCCTCGAGGTGGTCTTCTCGGGCCACTCCACCCGGCTGCCCTTCGAGTTTCTTCGTGTCTATAGCCCCTCGGCCGAAGTCCAGGGCCATGGGCCTGGCCAAGAAGTGCTCCAGGTGGGCAAGCGCAATGTCGGCATCAATGCCGTCGAGCCGGTGGGCCTCTATGCCATCAAGCCCTTCTTTAGCGATGGCCATGAGTCGGGCATTTTCTCTTGGACTTATTTGAAGTGGCTGGCCGATCACCATGAAGGCCTCTGGCAGGACTACCTCGCCAGGCTCGAGCATGCCGGTGCATCCAGAGACCCCGTGCCCGGGGCTGCGCCGCAGCCGCCCGCGGCCAGTTGCGCCTCGCATGGCAAGTCCGCTGCTCCGAGTGCGGCGGGCGGAGGCGCAGGGGGTGGCTCAGGGGGCGGCATGCCCAGTGTGAAGATCGAAAAGCTTTGAGCAGTTCACAGACCCATTTCGGCTTTCGTCAGGTGCCGGAGTCCGAGAAGGCTGGCCATGTTCGGCAGGTCTTTGACTCGGTCGCCGAGCGCTACGACCTCATGAACGATGTCATGTCCATGGGCCTTCATCGTGCCTGGAAGGCCTGGACGGTGGCGCAAGCCCATCTTCGTGAGGGCCATCAGGTGCTCGATGTTGCCAGCGGCACAGGCGACCTGGCCATGGCCATGGCCCCGAGGGGG
The DNA here is from genome assembly GCA_036783055.1 of Burkholderiaceae bacterium. GTDB lineage: Bacteria > Pseudomonadota > Gammaproteobacteria > Burkholderiales > Burkholderiaceae_A > Hahnella. The sequence continues at coordinate 3,856 of DAIPXU010000087.1, forward strand.
GGGCGCACCGGCCGGGTGGTCATGACCGATATCAATGCCCAGATGCTCGGCCGTGGCCGCGATCGGCTGCTCGATTCCGGCCATCGACTCCCCGCCATGGTCTGCGATGCCGAGGCCCTGCCCTTTGCCGAGAATTCTTTTGATCGGGTCACGCTGGCCTTTGGCCTACGCAACATGACCCACAAAGACCGCGCCCTCAAAGAGATTCTGCGGGTGCTCAAGCCCACTGGGAAGCTGCTGGTTCTGGAGTTCTCCAATGTGGCCAAGCCGCTGGAGAAGCTCTACGACTTCTACTCCTTCATGCTCCTGCCTTGGTTTGGCGAGCGCCTGGCCAACGATCGGCAGAGTTATCAATACCTTGCAGAATCCATTCGCATGCACCCCACGGCCGGGGAACTTGCGCAGCAAATGAAAGACTCAGGATTTGGGGTGGTGCGCTATTCCCTACACACCGCCGGGGTGGTCGCTCTTCACCAGGCCGTTAAGGTCTAATAGCGGCTATTCAGAGCAAAGCTCAATTTTCAGGAGAAGTCCATGTTTAAAGTGCTCTCAGTTGCTTTTTCAGCCGTTTTGGCTGTCTCCCTTCTGGGTGTGGCCCCCTCGGCCGATGCCAAGCGCATGGGCGGCGGATCCTCCATGGGCCGCCAAGCGGCGCCACCTTCGAAGCCCGCACCGGCCCAGGCCACCCCCGCACCGGCCACACCCGCAGGCCAACAAGCTGGCGCGGCTGCCGCTCCGGCAAAGGCCGCTGCACCTGCTGCTGCGGCCGCTTCACCTGCCCGCAGCTGGATGGGCCCTGTCGCAGGCCTGGCCGCCGGTCTTGGCCTGGCCGCATTGGCTTCCTATATGGGCTTTGGTGAAGAACTCGCCAACATGATGCTCATCATGCTCATGGTCATCGTCGGCTTTATCGTGGTTCGCCTCATCCTCTCTCGCATGCGCGGCCCTCAGCCCGCCGCGGCCGGCGCGGGTGCTGGTGGTTCCCCAGCGGGCAATTTCCGCATGGGTGCGAATGACGATGCTTCTCAGTACAACCGCGCCCCCTACGGCCAGACTGGTCAGTCCGGCCAGGCCGACAACCAGGGTTTTGGTGCCTCTGCCAACAACTGGGGCCAGCCCATGCCCAATATGGCCTCCTCGGTTCCCCAGCCCTCACAGGCCGAGATCGACCAATTCCTTAACGTTGCCAAGGGCCAGTTCACCAGCCTGCAAAAGCTCTGGGATTCGGGCGACCTCAATCAGATCAAGGGCTTCTGCACCGAGGCCATGGCCGCCGAGTTGGCCGCACAACTCTCCGAGCGCCAGGGCGGCAACCACACCAGTGTGGTGAGCCTGCAGGCGGATTGGCTTGGCCTCGATCACACCCAGGACGACGATGGGTACGCAGTTGAAGAGGTTCAGATCCTCTTCCACGGCCTCATTCGTGAGTCGGCCGAGGCCGCTGCCGATCCCTTCAACGAAATCTGGACACTCCATAAGCGTCGCGACGGCTCCAGCGGCTGGTTGCTGGCGGGCATTACCCAGCAGTAATGTTCTCAGGTGCCCTGCTGTCTGGGGTCAACTTTGCAATCGAGCGAGACGAGGAGCTGCATGAGCAGCTCCGAAGTCTTGCCGGAAAGCGAGTGGCCCTGGAGTGGTCGGGCACCGGCCCCATGCAGGGTCAATCATTCGAGTGGGTCTTTGCCAAAGATGGCCTGCGAGAAGGCGC
>DAIPXU010000088.1:0-5550 GCA_036783055.1 Burkholderiaceae bacterium
GTTGCGCAGTCTTCTGGATTCATTGAAGTCCAAGCTGCAATCGGCGGCCATTGTCATGGCCAGTGTCGAGGTCGAGAAGGACTCCATCATTGCGGGGGTCACCTCTGATCTCACGGCAAAGATCAAGGCCGGCGATCTCGTGAATCATGTGGCGAGCCGTGTTGGGGGCAAGGGGGGTGGTCGGCCCGACATGGCCCAGGGGGGCGGCACACAGCCTGCCGACTTGCCCAAGGCCATGGAGAGCCTGAGGGGCCATGTGCAGGCAACCCTGGGTGGCTAGCAGCTGTGGACATTGAACTCGATGTCAAAGGGCTGAGCTGCCCATTGCCCATTCTTCGGGCCAAGAAGGCCTTGTCTGAGATGGCCTCGGGCCAGATTCTGGTGGTCCATGCCACCGATCGCGGGGCCTGGGATGACTTCGACTACTTCTGCCAGAACACAGGCCACCGCCTCGAGGAACGACTCGAGGCCGATGGCGTGTTCACTTTTAAGATCCAGGTGCGTTGATCTGGGCGCGCTGGTCTCTGAGCCGAACCAGCGTCTCTTCAAATCCTTTGAGCCGCGTCTTTTCCTGCTCAACAACTGCGGGCGGCGCGCGGTCAACAAATGAGGCATTCGAGAGTTTGGCCTGGGCCTTGCCAATCTCTGCCTCCATCTTTGCAATCTCCTTATCGAGTCGCTGTCGCTCGGCCTCGGGGTCGATGGTGACCTCGAGCATGAGCTTGAGGCTGCCGACGATTTGAACCGGGGCCTGGGCACCCGAGGCGGGCCGCTCGAGCCTATTCACCCAGCGGACCTCGCTGATTTTTCCAAGCGATGCAATGGCCTGCTGTAGGAACTGGCGCTGGTCGTCTTGGATTCGCAGGTCCATGCCCGTGGACGGGTCGGCCGATGCGATGTCTTCAACGCTGATTTGCAGGGGCACGCGCTCGGAGGGCGAGAGACCCATCTCGCTGCGAAGCGAGCGAACCGCACCGACCAATTCTTGTAGCTGTAAAAAGAAGCCCTCTGCGATGGGGTCGATCTTCTTGGGTTCTGATTGCGGGTAGGGCGCGGTGGCGATGCTGTCTTGCTCGCCCCGGGAGAGCCGATCGGAGCGGCCTGCAAGTGGTGCAATGACTTGCCAGAGGGCCTCGGTGACAAATGGAATGACGGGGTGGGCCAGCCGAAGTATGGTCTCAAGGACGCGCAGCAGTGTGCGGCGCGCGGCACGCTGCATATTTTCTCGATCGCCGTTGAGGGCAATCTTGGTGAGTTCCACATACCAATCGCAGAAGTCATTCCATACAAATTCGTAGATCTCTTTGGCGGCGAGGTCGAAGCGGTATTGTTCAAAGTGCTCATGGACGTTTGCTTCGACACGTTGGAGTCGAGAGACGATCCAGCGGTCGGCGGGACTGAAATAGAGTGGGCCATCCGGCCCGCAGTCGCCTGCGCAGATTCCCAGGCCGCAGTCTTTGTCTTCGGTATTCATTAGGACAAAGCGGCTGGCATTCCAGAGCTTGTTGCAGAAGTTTCGGTAGCCCTCGCATCGCGAGAGGTCGAAGTTGATGTTGCGCCCCGGCGTGGCCAGGCTCGCAAAGGTGAAGCGAAGTGCATCGGTGCCATGGGCTGCGATGCCCGCGGGAAACTCATTGCGCGTCTTCTTTTCGATCTGCGCGGCCTGCTTGGGATTCATGAGGCCCATGGTGCGTTTGGCAATGAGTGCCTCGAGTGAGATGCCATCGATGATGTCGATGGGGTCCAGCGTGTTGCCCTTGCTCTTGCTCATCTTCTGGCCTTCGCTGTCTCGAACCAAGGCATGCACGTAGACATCTCGGAAGGGCACCTGGCCAGTGAAATGGGTGGTCATCATGATCATCCGTGCCACCCAGAAGAAGATGATGTCAAAGCCTGTGACCAGCACGCTCGAGGGCAGGAACTGCTCGAGGTCTTTCTGCAGGCGCGGACCACCAAAGCGCAGGCCTTTCTCGCGGCCCTGGTCTGCATCCCACTCCTGGCCGGGCTCGACAAGGGTCGAGAAGGGAACGAGGGCAGAGGAGAACCAGGTGTCGAGCACATCGGGGTCTTGCACCAGCGCCCCTGCCCAGCCGGCGGCCTGGGCCTGGGCCTTGGCGTCGGCCTCGTTGGCGGCCACAAAGACCACACCGTCTTCGATGGGCTCGCCCTGGGCATTGGCCTTGTACCAGGCAGGAATCTGATGTCCCCACCAGAGTTGGCGAGAGATGCACCAGTCTTGAATGTTCTCGAGCCAGTGGCGATAGGTGTTGGTCCAGTTCTCGGGGAAGAAGCGGACCTCGCCCTGGTCAACGACTTCTAGGGCGCGCTGCGCAATCGAGCGGCCCGGGGTATGGGTGCCCTCCGGCGCGGGAGCACTCATGGCCACGAACCATTGGTCGGTGAGCAGGGGCTCGATGACCGCCTGGGTGCGATCGCCCCGCGGCACCATGAGTTTGTGGGGTTTGACCGAGACCAGGCTGCCCAGGGACTCGAGGTCGGCCAGGATGCGCTTGCGAGCCTCGTAGCGATCGAGCCCTTGGTACGCCGTGGGCCCGTTCTCGTTGATGGCCGCCTGGGGCGTGAAGATATTCAGTAGCGGCAGTCCATGGCGTTGGCCCATTGCATAGTCATTGAAGTCGTGGGCTGGCGTGATCTTCACGCAGCCCGTGCCAAAACCCGGGGCGACGTAGTCATCGGCAATGATTGGGATTTCCCGTCCCACCAGCGGCAGCAGAATCTTTTCACCGATCAAGTGCTTGTAGCGCTCGTCCTCGGGATGCGCGGCCACGGCCTGGTCACCCAACATGGTCTCGGGTCGGGGGGTGGCCACAACGAGACTGCCTTTTCCATTGGCCAGGGGGTAGCGCAACTCCCAGAGATGGCCGTCTTCTTCCTCGCTGACCACTTCAAGGTCTGAGACGGCGGTGAGTAGTTGTGGATCCCAGTTGACCAGGCGCTTGCCGCGGTAGATGAGGCCCTGCCGATAGAGACTAATAAAGACTTCGCGAACCACGGCCGAGCAACTCGGGCTCATGGTGAAGTATTCGAGCGACCAGTCGCCGCTCGCCCCCAGTCGCCGCATCTGGCGGGTAATGGTCGAGCCCGACTCCTCTTTCCATTGCCAGACACGCTCAAGGAAGGCGGTGCGGCCGAGATCGTGTCGAGAGGTCTTCTGTGCATCGAGCTGTCTCTCCACGACAATCTGTGTGGCAATGCCCGCATGGTCGGTGCCCGGCAGCCAGAGGGTGTTGTCGCCCCGCATGCGATGCCATCGCGTGAGGCTGTCCATGAGGGTCTGGTTGAAGGCATGCCCCATGTGAAGCGTGCCCGTGACATTCGGAGGGGGCAGCTGGATGCAGAAGGACGCTTTGCCCTGGGCCATGCCCGCCTTGAATAGGCCGCGTTGCTCCCAGTCGGGCCCCCAGCTCGATTCAATGGCTGCGGGGTCGAATGATTTATCGAGCGTCGGCATTCTGGAGGTCGTATCGGTTGATGTTGTAGCCCCGGTCGCGGTAGAAGGAGAAGCGCTTTCGGGCCTTGAGTTTGTCATCTTCGTCGGGCCCCACCCCCTCGAAGACCCGGTCGAATCGACTGAAGAACACGGGGACCTCGTCGTCGAGATTCAGAAGCATAAAGGCCGTGCGCGGCTTCTCTGGTGTCCACTGACTCGCGCAGAGCAGAACCGGTGATTCCTCTGCGAGCGGGTGATCGAACTCGACATGGGGAATGAAGTCTTCGTCGGAGAACTCGTAGAGCCGTTCGTCAAACAGGGCGAGCCGATCGGGGTCTCCACAGAAGACCAGCAGCGGCTTCTCTTCCGAGATGGCGGCCGTGCGCAGGGACTTGCGCACGCGCCTGCATGCCTGGCTTAGGCGGTCGGGGGTGGTGAAGTGGAAATCGAGACTGGTCGCGCCAGGCCGGTCATCAGGAACTCAACGAGCAGTCCCACCGGCCGGCCGGTTGCACCCTTGTTTTGTCCGCTTCGCCAGGCGGTGCCTGCGACATCGAGGTGGGCCCAGCGATAGTTCTTTGCGAAGCGCCACAAGAAGCAGGCTGCCGTGACGCTGCCCGCGGCCCGACCGCCAATGTTGGCCATGTCGGCAAAGGGGCTCTTGATCTGCTCTTGGTAGTCCTCTTCCAGGGGCATGCGCCAGGCGGTATCGAGACTCGACTTGCCAGCTTCGATGAGCTTGGTGGCCAGTTCATCATCGCTGGTGAAGAGCCCTGAATTCACATGGCCCAGGGCGATCACGCAGGCGCCGGTGAGGGTGGCAATGTCAACCACGGCTGCGGGCTTGAATTGCTTATCGACGTAGCTCAGAGCGTCGCAGAGGATGAGCCGTCCCTCGGCGTCGGTGTTAAGAATCTCAACGGTCTGGCCCGACATGGTGGTGACGATGTCACCGGGTCGAGTGGCCGACCCGCTGAGCATGTTCTCGCATGTGGGCACCACCCCAATGACATTGCGCTTGAGGCCCATTTCGCCAATGGCACGCATCACGCCAATCACCGATGAGGCACCGGACATGTCGTATTTCATCTCGTCCATTTCGGCGGGCGGCTTGAGCGAGATGCCACCGGTATCAAAGGTGATGCCCTTGCCAACCAACACGATGGGTGCGTCTTTTGCGGCGCCCCCACTGTGGTGCATGACGATGAATTGGGGCGGCTGGACGGAACCCTGCGCGACGGCCAGCAGGGCGTTCATGCCGAGCTTCTCCATGGCGGCCCGATCGAGCACGTCGATCTTCATGCGGTACTGGCGGGCCACGCCTTTGGCGGTGTTGGCTAGGAAGGTGGGGGTGCAGATGTTGGGGGGCAGGTTGCCAAGATCTTTGGTGAGTTCCATGCCGTTGGCCAGTGCCTGGGCATCGGCAATGATCTTGGGTGCATCGGTGGGACGAAGGTCGCCTGGCAGGAGCATCTCAACGCCTTTGAGGGCGATTTGATCGGTCTTGCCAGCGGTGGCTTTGGAGCCCGCCTTGGCCGCAGCCGGTTTGGCTGACTCATCGCCCGATTGGCCCGAGCGGGTTTTGAAGCGATCGAAGCGGTAGAGGGCCTCGCGGCAGGCCGTGACATGGGTCTGCACACGCCAGGCACCGTCTCGGGTTCCGACGGGAAGTTCGCTCAAGAAGGAGGCCACGCGCTTGACGCCTTTGAGAGGCACCATGGCCCGGGTGGCGGCCTTCACGGCCTCGGCATAGGTCTTCTCATTGAAGCTGTCTGTTTTACCGAGGCCGACGAGCAGCACACGGCTCGAGGGCAGGCCGTCGAGGTCGCGCAGCAAGAAGGTGGTGCCGGACTTGGCCTCGAAGTCGCCGGCCTTCAGCAGACGGGTGAGCGCACCGTTGGAGACCTTGTCGATGACTCGGGCGGGGTTGGTGAGCTCGACGCCGCTTGCCGTTGAATAGAGGCCCACCCAGACGGTGTCGGCCGAGGCCCGGTCGACGGGCTTGTTGCTGGCAAGGAACTCAATGGCCTCGCGGGTTTCCCCGGGATCTTTCACTTCACGAATCTCTTTGGAGCTGCTGGTGGCGGTCATGACAGAAT
>DAIPXU010000089.1:0-5491 GCA_036783055.1 Burkholderiaceae bacterium
GCCGAATCACCTACATTCTCGCCCGCTCCGACGTCATGACCATTTATCGGGTCTCCCTTCGTGGTAACGCCCAGTCCTTTCCCTTCATGCGCTCTAACGGCAACTTGATCGAAGAGCGCATCGAGGGCAATCGCCGCATCTGCGTCTGGCACGACCCCTTCCCCAAACCCAGTTACTTGTTTGCACTGGTCGCAGCCGATCTCGACTGCATTGAAGAGACCCTGTCATCGAAGTCAGGCGCACCCAAACTGCTTCAGGTCTACACACGCAAGGAGGACCTCGGCCGCGCAGATTTCGCGCTGGCCAGCCTCAAGCGCGCGGTGCTCTGGGATGAGCAGCGTTTTGGGCTGGAACTGGATTTGGAGCGCTTCATGATCGTTGCGGTGCCGGACTTCAACTCCGGGGCCATGGAGAACAAGGGCCTCAACCTCTTCAACACAAAATACGTGCTCGCAGATGCCGACACCGCCACCGACCGAGACTTCGAATTGGTTGAGGCCGTGATTGGTCACGAGTATTTCCACAACTGGACCGGCAACCGCATCACCTGCAGAGATTGGTTCCAACTCACCCTCAAAGAGGGACTCACCGTGTTTCGCGACCAGGAGTTCACGGCAGATATGCTTGCCCAGGGGCTCACTGCCGAGCAGGCCGCCAGCAGTCGAGCGGTCAAGCGAATTGAAGATGTCAAAACGCTTCGCGCCCATCAGTTCCCCGAGGATGCCGGGCCAATGGCCCATCCCATCCGCCCTGCCCAGTACCAGGAGATTCGCAACTTCTACACGGCCACCGTCTACGAGAAGGGGGCCGAGGTCATTCGAATGCTTCAGACCATGCTCGGCATCGATGGATTTCGCAAAGGCATGGACCTCTACTTTGCTCGCCACGACGGACAGGCAGCCACCTGTGAGGACTTCGTCTGTTCCATTCTCGAGGCCAACGACCGAGCCGACCTCATCGCGTCTTTCCTTCGCTGGTACGACACCCTCGGAACGCCACGGATTCTCGCCACCGAGGAATGGGATGCCGGGAAAGGAATCTACCGTCTCTGCCTCGAGCAGGCGATCGATCCGCGCAATGAGGCCATCGCTCCATTGCCCATGCCCGTGGGTGGTGGGTTGCGCAGTGGGGCCGAGGGCCATCGATGCATTTCACGAACCGAGCAGACACTTCTTCTGACCGAGTCGAAGCAGTCCTTCGAATTCGCCATCCCCCCGGGCGATCGACAGACCAAACCCATTCCCTCTCTCTTTCGCGATTTCTCTGCGCCAGTTGTATTGGAGATCGAACTGCCCGCGCAGGAGTGGATCGCCCTTGCCCAATTCGATACCGACCCATTCAATCAATGGGATGCCTGCCAGAGACTCATCATCGACCAACTCCGCCCGACGCCCCTCTTCAAAACACAAGAGGTACTGGAGGCGCTACTGGGTGTGCTTCGAAACCCCGCTCGTTCCGAGGCATTCAAGGCACTCGCCCTGGCGGTCCCCTCGGAGTCGATGGTGGCAGAGGCCTGGGCCTCCATGGGTGCACCCGTGGACCCCGCTGCCATTCGACGAAAACTGTTGGGACTGCAGGGCCAGTTTGCAGCGCTTGCACAGGCCGATCTCGTCGAGATCGACGAGTCCATCGACACGCGGATTGCAGCGGACTACAACCCCAATGCGGTGCATGCAGGGCGCAGGAGCCTGCAGCATTGGGCGCAGGGTCTACTCACTCTATTGAAGCCCGATTCCGCAAGATCAGAGTTGCTGCTGCGTCGCTTCCACGGCTGCAACAACATGACCACTCGCATGGCCACACTGCAATCCCTCGTGGCAATGGGTGGAGCCGCTCGCACCCAGGCACTCGAGGCCTTCGCACTTCGATACCAAGACAATGCTTTGGCACTCGACAAGTGGTTCACGGTTCAGGCCGCCACGGCATGTTTCGCCGATCTGGAAGCCCAAGAGAGCCTGGAGGTGGTGCGCACCCTGCTCAAGAGCCAGCGGTTTGATCGCGCCAATCCGAATCGGGTGCGCTCGCTCCTGGGCGCCTACTTTATGCACAACCAGGCCGGCCTCCACCGGGCCGATGGCCAGGGCTATGCGCTCTGGTCCGAGGAACTTGCCAAACTCGATCGCCTCAATGGACAACTCACCTCTCGCCTCGCCCGATCGCTCGATCGTTGGCGCGTCTATGAGCCCGGTCGCAGGGCGCTGATGAAAGAGGCCATCGAGTCGCTCGCAAGCAGCCCGGGCCTCTCGGCCGACACCTCCGAGATCTGCCAGCGGCTTCTAGAGGACGCCTAAATGCCTCTAAATTTGCAGGAGCGCTTCGCTCGCCGCGACGCTGCCCTCGTCGGTCTGCACAATCCAGACCTCTGATCCGCTTGTTTCCGAGTGAATGGCGCTCGTGCCGTCAACAACTCGGGGAGATCCGTTGGCCTTTAAATCGAGGTCGATTCCCAAGAAATTAAGCCTCTCGCAAATGTTTTGTCGAAGGGTTGCGTCGTTCTCACCGATGCCACCAGTGAAGGCCATGAGATCAAGGCCGCCCATGATGGCGACCAAAGCACCCATCTCACGAACCACACGCTCTTCAAAAATTGAAATGGCCCGCCGGGCTGCCTCAGTGCCCGATGCGCGCAAGGTGCGCATGTCTGCGCTCTCACCCGACAATCCAAGGAGTCCCGACTCTTTATAGAGCAGTCGCTCCAACTGCGCCTGGGTCTTGCCCTCTCGCAGCAGGTGCAGCACCACGCCCGCATCGATTGCTCCCGAGCGCGTGCCCATCACGAGGCCATCCAAAGCCGAAAAGCCCATGGTGGTCGCGCGGCTCTGGCCATTGACGGTGGCGCAGAGGCTCGCCCCATTGCCCAGGTGGGCCATCACCACACGCCCCTTTGCGCGACTCGAGTGCGCTGCAAGTCGCTGGGTGAGGTATTGATACGAGAGGCCATGGAATCCGTAGCGACGAATGCCAGCGCGATACAAATCTTCTGGAATGGCAAAGCGGTGCTCGACCTCTGGCAGGGATCCGTGAAAGGCGGTATCGAAGGAGGCCGTCTGAGGGATGTCGGGAAAGGCCCGCATGCAGGCCCTGATGCCCGTGAGATTGTGGGGTTGGTGCAGGGGCGCGAGTGGTGAGAAACGCTCAAGGGTCGCAAGGACCTCGTCGGTGATGCGAACCGACCCCTGAAAGACACCCCCACCATGAACCACCCGATGCGCAATCGCCTTCAGTTCACGGCCTGCCAGAGGCACTGCAATCTCTTCTTTGAGTCGCTCAAGGGCACTCAAAAGAGCGGCCTCACCCGATCGGGCCTCGAGTCCCTCGACAAGGCCTGCGTATTCTTTGGGTCCGAGCCGTGACTTCGAAGCCACGGGATAGAGCGCGTACTTGAGGCTTGAGGAGCCCACATTCACAGCGAGAATCGCAGCCGCCGAATTCATTGATCCATCCCCTGGCGCACTCCGGCGAATCGACTAGGGCTGCGCCTGTCGATAGCGATGGGCCACCATCTTGGTGAGTAGGGCCGAGAGCAGGCGGGTCTTGGCATTGTCGGCTCGGCTGGTGAGCGCGATGGGTATGCGAGCACCCAAGACCACTCCAGCGCCCGAAGCGCCCGACAAATACTCCAACTGCTTGGCCAGAATGTTGGCCGACTCCAAATCGGGGGCCAGGAGAATGTCGCTATCACCGGCCACCTTGGATTCAATGCCTTTGATCTTCACGGCCTCGGGGGAGATGGCGTTGTCGAAGGCCAGGGGACCATCGACCAAGGCCCCCACGATCTGTCCGCGGTCGGCCATCTTGCAGAGTGCAGCGGCATCGATGGTGGACTGAATATTGGGGTTCACCGTTTCCACCGCCGAGAGCACCGCGAGCTTGGGCAGGGGAAGCCCAAGAATATGGGCCAGATGAATGGCGTTCTGAGCAATGTCGGCCTTCTCCATGAGCGAAGGATTGATATTGAGACCTGCATCGGTCACGAGCAATGGTTTGCCATAGAGCGGGACATCGAATCGAAAGACATGGCTCATGCGTCGCTTGGTCCGAAGACTCGGTTGGGCGAGAACTGCCTCGATCAATTCATGGGTATGCAGACTTCCCTTCATCATGGCCTCGGCCTTGCGATCGACCACCATTCGGGCAGCGATCTCTGCTGAGTCGTGGCTGTGGGCGGCATCGACAAATTCGAAGCCATCCAAAGAGACCAACATGGACTCGGCCACGGCCCGAATCCGCGCAATGGGGCCCACGAGAATGGGACGAATGAGATCAGATTCCGCTGCAAGAATGGCGCCGCGCAATGACGACTCATCGCAGGGATGAACCACGACACAGGCAACAGGCTCAAGGTCTTTGACCTGCGCAAGCAAGGCGTTGATGCGGCTCTCGGGATCAAACAACTGAAAACGGGGGGCCTCACCAATGGGCGCGCGATGCTTGTTGGTGGGCGCCAGAATGGTGGCCACGCCCTCCAAAACCGGAGCGCCCTTTTGGTTGACCACCTTGCAATCGAGTTCGACTGTGCCTTTTTCGGTATTGACCGAGGTGACTGTGACGCTTGCGGTGACTGTGTCGTTGAGGTGCACAGGTCGCTTGAACCGAAAGGTCTGGCCGAGGTAGATGGTGCCCGGACCCGGAAAGCGCGTACCCAGGATGGTCGAGATGATGGAGCCCGTCCACATTCCGTGCCCCACCACCTCCTGCATCACTGTCTGGCTGGCAAAAGAGGGGTCCATATGCGCGGGATTGGTGTCCCCCGAGACGGCTGCAAAAGCAGCGATGTCCTCCTCGGTCAGGGTGCGGGCCAGACTCGCGGTCTGGCCAACCCGAATCTCCGCCAGTGTGGTGTTCTCAACGACCTCTAGACTCTGGTGCTCATTCATATTGATCTCTCTTACGCCAGCACGTTAAAGCCTGCATCAACAAAAATTGTCTGGCCCGTCATTCCCGAGGATGCAGGACTGCAAAGGAATGTGGTGAGTTGGGCCACCTCATCAATGGTCACCAGTCGGCCCAGGGGGCTTCGCTGGGCGGCACTGGCCATAAGTTGATCGAAGTTGGCGATACCCGAGGCAGCACGAGTGGGCACTGGGCCCGGTGAGACCGCGTGAACGCGAATCGACTTCGGGCCCAACTCGGTGGCGAGGTAGCGCACGGTCGACTCCAGGGCTGCCTTCACCGGCCCCATTAGCCCATAGTTGGCCACGACCTGCTGGGCACCCAAATAGCTCATGGTCACCAGGCTGCCTCCCTCCTTCATGAGTGGCTCGCAGCGCTTGGCCATCTCTGCAAAGGAATGGCAAGAGATTCCAATGGCCTTCTCAAAACCCTCCCGACTGCTGTCCGTAACCCGTCCGTGAAGATCCTCTAGTGGCGCCCAAGCAATGGAGTGAACGGCAAAGTCAATTCCACCCCAGCGGCCTGCAGCCCGCTCAAACAAGGTATCGAGTGCATTGGGGTCCTCGACATTGCAGGTCACCTATTCAACGCCCAAGGT
>DAIPXU010000090.1:0-5470 GCA_036783055.1 Burkholderiaceae bacterium
GTGCAGGCAGTGCCGGGTCGGCCTCATCGGTCCATTTCTTGTCCACGTAGGCGGCCCAATCCACTGCGAATCGGCTGCGGTAATTGGTTAGAACAGGCTCGCGGGTCTGGCGTCCTTCGTCCATTGCCTCTCTGTAGGCGCGGACCATCTGGTCACCCTCGCCTTCGGTGAGAACTCCTTGGGCGAGAAGCTTGTCCGCGTAGAGCTGTCGGGTCCCTGGGTGCTGGGCAATCCTGCGATACATGAGGGGCTGTGTCATGGCAGGGGTGTCTTGCTCGTTGTGACCCAGCTTGCGGAAGCAGACAATGTCGATGACGACATCCTTGTGGAACTGCTTGCGGTAGTCCATTGCAATCTTTGTGACCAGAATAACGGCCTCGGGGTCGTCTCCGTTTACGTGGAAGACCGGCGCCTCGATCATCTTCACAACATCCGAGCAATAGAGAGTCGAGCGGGTGTCACGGGGGTCGGAGGTGGTAAATCCAATCTGGTTATTGATGACAATATGAATGGTTCCCCCAGTGCTGTAGCCTCGGGTCTGGGCAAGGTTGAGCGTTTCCATTACAACGCCCTGGCCTGCAAACGCTGCATCGCCATGATCCAAAATGGGCAGAATCTTCGAGCCGGTGTCGTCCCCGCGCCGATCCTGTCGCGCCCGCACCGATCCCTCGACCACTGGATTCACTATCTCTAGGTGAGACGGATTGAAAGCGAGCGAGAGGTGAACCGGTCCTCCGGGGGTCGAGACATCGCTCGAGAAGCACTGGTGATACTTCACATCCCCGGCAGGAAGGTCATCGGCGTGTTTGCCCTCAAACTCGGCGAAGAGGTCCTTGGGCATTTTTCCAAAGGTATTCACAAGCACATTGAGTCGACCCCGGTGGGCCATTCCGATGACAATCTCTTCCACACCGGCTTCGCCCGCCAGTTGGATGACTTCATCCATACACGCGATAAAGCTCTCGCCTCCCTCTAACGAGAAGCGCTTCTGACCGACGTACTTGGTGTGAAGGTAACGCTCAAGTCCCTCGGCCGCGGTGAGGTTGCCAAGTAGCTTCTTCTTTGACTCGGGGCTGAGGTTCGGATTGGTCCTAGAGGACTCCAGGCGCTCTTGAATCCATCGCTTCTCGATCGGATCCATGACGTACATGAACTCCGCACCAATCTTGCCGCAGTAGGTCTCGCGCAGGGCAGCGAGGATCTCTCGAAGCGACATCTGCTCCTGGCCAAAGAAGAGATTGTCCGCGCGAAAGGGAGTATCGAGGTCTGCCTCAGTGAAGTCGTAGAAGGCGGGCTCTAACTCGGGAATATGAGGCCGCTCGCGCAGCTTCAGGGGGTCGAGACCGGCCCACTGACTGCCCAGGCCTCGATAGGCCGCAATGCTGGACTGGACATGCAACTGTTTGCGAGCCACCGAGAGATCGCGCTCTGCAACCCTCGGGAGGAACTGATTGTGCTTGGCCCGCTGGGCGAAAGAGGCAATAACAGGCGCATGTGCCTGGTCTCGGGCGTCGGGGGCGCCATCGGCGGCGGGGACATTCTGAAGTTGATCGAAGTAGTGACGCCAGTTGTCTGGGACTGCCCCAGGGTTGTCGAGATAGCTCTCGTAGAGCTCTTCTACATAGGGGGCATTGCTACCAAACAGGTAGGAGTTGAGCTGTTGGCTCTTCATCATACTGGCTCACCTTTCTTGGCCGACGGCCTGAAACGATGTGGGGAAACCCCATTCCGAACTTGGCTACACCGCCTTCGGAATGGAGCGATTATGCAAGACTGCGCTTGCCTTGAACAGCCCTTTCTGGGAGTCCCGTATAAAGCTGACGGGGACGGCCGATCTTGTACTCGGGATCGGTGATCATTTCTTTCCATTGGGCCACCCATCCAATGGTCCTGGCCAAGGCAAAGATGCAAGTGAACATGGAGGGTGGGATGCCAAGGGCGCGCTGAACGATGCCGGAATAAAAATCCACGTTCGGGTAGAGCTTGCGCTGAACAAAGTAGTCGTCCTCAAGGGCAATCTTCTCCAGCGCCATGGCCAACTTGAAGATGGGGTCGTTGCCAAGCCCCAGCTCGTCCAAGACTTCACGGCAGGTCTCTTGCATCAGATTGGCGCGTGGGTCGAAGTTATTGTAGAACCGGTGGCCAAAACCACTCAGACGCACACCGGAGTTCTTGTCTTTCTCACGCTCCATGAACTCTCCAACCTTCGCCAAGCCACCCTCGGCCTGAATCTGCTCGATCATCTCGAGGCAAGCCTGGTTGGCGCCACCGTGCGCGGGGCCCCAAAGGCATGCAACGCCAGCCGCGATGGCCGAGAAGGGGCTGGTGCCCGATGACCCGCAGAGCCGCACTGTGGAGGTCGATGCGTTTTGCTCGTGGTCGGCATGGAGGGTGAAGATTCGATCCATCGCGCGCACCTGATCCGGGTTCGGTGTTTAGTCCTCACAGTTGGAGGCGAACATCATGTGCATGAAGTTTGATGCGTAGTCGAGGCTGTTCTTGGGGTAAATATAGGGCTGACCGATGGAGTACTTGTATGACATTGCAACCATGGTGGGCATCTTTGCAATGAGCCGTATGAAAGAAATGTCCTGCTGCTCGGGCGAGTTAATGTCAAGGCTGTCTGGGTAGAAGGCGGCCATGGACCCCACAAGGCTGGTGAGAATTGCCATCGGGTGTGAGTCACGGCGGAATCCGCGCATAGCAAACTGCATCTGCTCATGGACCATGGTGTGGTGAATGACCAGCTGTTCAAATTCCTTGAACTGCGACTCAGAGGGGAGCTCCCCGTAGTAAAGCAGGTAACAGACCTCCAGGAAGCTGCAATTCACCGCCAGCTGCTCGATCGGATAACCGCGGTACAGCAACTGGCCTTTGTCACCGTCGATGTAGGTAATGGTGGAATCACAAGAGGCGGTCGACAAAAAGCCCGTGTCATAGGTGAACTTTCCAGTCTGGGCATAGAGTTTTCGAATGTCGATGACATCCGGCCCGACCGTCCCCTTTAGCACTGGAAACTCAACGCTCGGCGTGCCGTCGGTGAATGAGAGGGTTGCTTTATGGTCTGTTGTCATACGATTTCCTTCAAAAAAAAATTCTAGTTCTACCCGTTCACCGTCCAGAGGCGATGATCAGAATCTGGTAGCGAATTTCTTAGGGCTAGCCGCACCGTAGTTTCTCTAGAACACGTTGCGCAGCAATGACATTCATCTCGCCCGAGAGCTCCTTGCGACCAAGAACAAGGTCGAGCAGATCGTTGTCACCCAGTTCAAGAAGCACCGCAAGCCCGTCGTGATCCGACTCAGTGAGCTCTCCGGCCCATCGCTCAAAGAAGCGGGCGAGCAGCAGGTCATTCTCGAGAAGCCCTCGCCGCGCGCGCCATTGAAGTCGACGCACTCGGTCCTCGGGGGCAAGGCGATCCCCTTCATCGGTGCGGCTGAAGGGATCTGCCTCTAAGATCATTCTGCGAGGCTCAGACCGCCCGGCGGACCATGAGCTCTTTGATCTTTCCGATGGCCTTGGTGGGGTTGAGTCCCTTGGGGCAGACATCGACGCAATTCATGATGGTGTGGCAGCGGAAGAGACGGTAAGGATCTTCCAGATTATCGAGGCGCTCGCTCGTCGCTTGGTCTCGGCTGTCGGCAATAAAGCGGTAGGCCTGAAGAAGTCCGGCGGGCCCAACAAACTTGTCGGGGTTCCACCAGAATGATGGGCAGCTCGTTGAGCAACACGCACAGAGGATGCACTCATAAAGACCATCGAGTTCCTCGCGGGCCTCGGGCGGTTGGAGTCGTTCTTTTTCTGGCGGGGGCGTGTCATTGATGAGGAAGGGCTTGACCGAGTGGTACTGATTAAAGAAGTTGGTCATGTCCACGATGAGGTCTCGAACCACGGGCAAGCCAGGCAGGGGGCGCAATACAATAGGCTCCTTCAAATCCCGAAGGTTCGTGATGCAGGCGAGCCCGTTCTTGCCGTTGATGTTCATGGCGTCGGACCCGCAGACCCCCTCTCGGCAGGAGCGTCGAAACGACAAGGAGTCGTCTGCGTCGGACTTGATGCGCATTAATGCATCGAGGAGCATCTTGTCCGTGCTCTGCAACTCCACGGTGAGGTCTTGCATATAAGGCTTCTCATCCCGGTCTGGATCGTATCGGTAGATGGAGAAGCGGATGCTTCGTGTCGTCATGGTCTTACCTAATTTGAGTTTAGTAGGTTCGCTTCTTGGGCTGGAAGGTCTCGACAGTCAGTGGCTTTAGGTTCACCGGCTTGTAGTCGAGTCGGTTGCCCTCGGAGTACCACAGGGTATGGCGCATCCACTCTGTGTCGTTGCGCTCCGCGTAATCTCGATGGGCATGGGCGCCCCGGCTCTCCTTGCGGGCCTCGGCCGAGACAATCGTGGCTTTTGCCGTCTCAATCAGATTGTCGAGTTCCAGGGCCTCCACTCGCGCAGTATTGAAGACCTTGGACTTGTCGTCGATCTGCACCCGGGCCGCCTGTGCCGCGATCTCCATGACTTTTGCCACACCCTGTGTGAGCAACTCCGATGTTCTGAAGACGCCACAGTAGTTCTGCATGGTGGCCCGCAATGAATTGGCCACGGGCTGCACACGCTCTCCGCCAGTTGACGACTCCAATCGAGCCAGGCGCGCAAGCGTTGCATCGGCCGACTTGCCATTGAAGGCCCGGTGCGATTGATCCGGCAGCTTCTGGGCAACGATGTGATTTCCCGCCGCACGACCAAAGACGACCAAGTCGAGCAGAGAGTTCGTTCCCAATCGGTTTGCGCCATGGACCGATACACAGGCGCATTCGCCGATGGCATACAGGCCGGGAACAATGGTGTTTGGGTTGCCACCCTTTGGAGCAACAACTTGCCCGTAGATATTGGTGGGAATGCCCCCCATCTGATAGTGAATCGTTGGCACGACCGGGATGGGCTCTTTGATTGGATCCACGTTGGCGAACTTGATTGCGATCTCTCGGATCGAGGGCAACTTCTTCAGAATCTTGTCGGCCCCGAGGTGATCGAGCTTGAGAAGCACATGGTCTTTATTGGGGCCACAGCCTCGTCCTTCCTTAATTTCTTGGTCCATTGACCTTGAGACAAAGTCTCGAGGCGCAAGATCCTTGAGCGTCGGGGCGTAACGCTCCATAAATCGCTCTCCATTCGAGTTAAGGAGAATCCCACCCTCGCCTCGCACGCCTTCTGTAATGCGCACGCCAGCACCTGCAACGCCCGTTGGGTGAAACTGCCAAAACTCCATGTCCTCGAGGGGAATACCAGCGCGAGCAGCCATTCCCATTCCATCGCCTGTATTGATGAAGGCGTTGGTGGATGCGGCCCAGATTCTTCCTGCACCACCGGTTGCGAAGACAGTGGTCTTGGCCTCCAGAGCAAGGAGTTCTCCGGTTTCCATCTCGAGTGCAATCACACCGATGCACTCGCCTTGGTCGTTCATGAGAAGGTCGA
>DAIPXU010000091.1:0-5460 GCA_036783055.1 Burkholderiaceae bacterium
CTCTGCTCAATCATCGAGCGGCGAATAATGACGAAGGTCAGGCCCGAGGGGCCGATGTTCTTCTGCGCCCCGCCATAAGCCAAGTCTATGCAAGAAAAATCCATCGGCCGCGAGAGAATGTGCGAGGACATATCCACCACCAAGGCCGTCTGCGCAGCACCCAATTCAGAAGGCTTGGGCCATGAATGAAACTCCACGCCTCCAATTGTTTCGTTGCCACAGATATGAAGGTAGTTGGCATCGGGCCGCAGTTGCCACTCGGCCTGCGGCGGAATGTACCCAAAGGCTGCACAAGCCTCCTCGTTGAGGATTCGCGGTTCCTGTGCCGTGGCGGCCACATGCATATCGCCATAGAGCGTGGCCTCGGTCAGTGACTTCGTCGACCAGTGGCCGGTGTTGATGTAGTCGCACTTGGGGTTCTTCGCCAGAAGGTTCATAGGCACCAGGGCATTCTGGGCCGTGGCACCACCCTGCATCCAAAGCACCAGGTGCTCATCTCCCAGACCCAGAAGACTGCGAAAGTCGGCCATGGCCTTGGCATGAATCTCAGAGAAGAGCGGCCCCCGATGGGTCATCTCCATGACCGACATGCCTGAGCCCCGCCAGTCGAGCATCTCGGCCGCGGCCCGCTCCAAGACAGGCGCCGGCAGGGTGGCCGGGCCAGGGGCAAAGTTATAGGGCCGTTGTTTCATCGCGCTCATCGAACATGGGCAAATTGAGATAAGACATAGGGTAACGAAATTACCGACAGCGCTGTGCTGGCGGCCACTGCAGTGGCCGCCATGGGCACACCCTGGTTGTAGCGTTGTGTGAGCAAGTAGGGATTGGCCCCCGTGGGCAGTGCGGCCATCGTGGTGAGCACAGCCACGGCCATGGGTGGCAGTTCAAAGAGAAACTGCGCCACAAGAAATACCGCCACCGGCATGATGGCGAGCTTGAATAGAAGAATGAGCCCAACACCACGGGCCTGGAAACGATTGCGAGCGTGATAGACCGAGGCCCCCAGGAGCACCAGACAACAAGGCACCCCCACCTGGCCCAGGGCCGCCAAGGTGGAGTCCAACAACAGCGGCATGGGCAATGCAAAGTAGCTGTAGGCCACGCCCAACATAATCGGCAGCACCACGGGGTGGAGCACCGCGCTCTGCACCAATTGGCGGACTGCCATCATCCGGCTCACGGGCGAGCGGCTTTTGCTTGTTAGCTCGAAGACCAGCGTTCCGAAACCCAGCAACACCAATGCATGCATCGAGAGCACAGTGAGCAAGACCACCAGGCCATCGGGCCCGAAGAACAACTTCACAATGGGAATGCCCACCATCACATTGTTCGAGAAGGTGGCACAGATGGCCGTTGCCGCGGCCAGCCCAGCCTTGGAGTCGGCCGACGGGTCTCTGGGGCCCCAATAGAGCGCCACCACATAGGCCAAGCCATAAATGAGCAATGCTGCGAAAAGATAAGAAAGAATGGGGGCAATGCTCAGTGACCCAAACGAGACCGAGGCCATCGATCGAAACAAGAGCGCAGGCATGAATACCCGCAGCACCAGACTCGAGAACAAGTTGGTCGACTCCTCGTCGATCCAACCCACCCACGCCACCAGGACCCCAACCGAGACGATTAGGAAAACCTGTAGGAGAGCGTCGGTCACGCGCTAGTCGTTGGAAGAATCGCTGGCGTTGTCAGATGCCTCGGCACCGTCGGCGGCATCGCCAGCGGAATCGTCTTCACCCTCGTCACCAAATGCCCCGGCATCTGCAATGCGCTGAACACCCACCAGGCTGCTGCCCTCATCGATAGAAATGAGCGTCACGCCCTGCGTGGCCCGGCCCAATGCCCGAACCTCTGAGACACGGGTGCGCACCACCACGGCCTTGTCGGTGATCAACATAATTTCGTCTTCTTCACGAACAAGACAGGCCGAGACCACACGGCCATTTCGCTCGCTGGTGGCAATCGCAATCATTCCCTTGGTGCCTCGTCCATGGCGCGTGTGCTCGGAGATCACGGTGCGCTTCCCGTAACCATTCTCAGTGGCGGTGAGCACATAGGCCGACTCGTCCTCGGCCACGATCATGCTGATCAATGACTGACTGCCCTCGAGTGACATGCCGCGCACGCCTCGGGCCTCTCGGCCCATTGGCCG
The DNA here is from genome assembly GCA_036783055.1 of Burkholderiaceae bacterium. Taxonomy (GTDB): domain Bacteria; phylum Pseudomonadota; class Gammaproteobacteria; order Burkholderiales; family Burkholderiaceae_A; genus Hahnella. The sequence continues at coordinate 2,147 of DAIPXU010000091.1, forward strand.
CACATCGGTCTCTGCAAAGCGCACCGCCTTGCCCGCATCAGAGAACAGCATCACGTCGTAGCGGCCATCGGTGAGTGCCGCACCAATCAGGTAATCGCCCTCATCGAGCGAACAGGCAATGATTCCGCGCTTCAAGGGCCGCGAGAATGCCGAGAGCGGTGTCTTCTTCACCGTTCCCTGGGCAGTGGCCATGAAGACAAACCGCTCTTCATCAAACTCTTTTACCGGCAATACAACGGTGATCTTCTCGCCCTCTTCCAGGGGCCAGACATTCACCAGCGGCTTGCCCCGCGATGTCCGCGAGCCCTGCGGAACCTCCCAGACCTTGAGCCAATAAACCCGCCCGCGGTTGGAGAAAGCCAGGATGGTGTCGTGGGTGTTGGCAATAAAGAGTTGCTCAATCCAGTCGTCTTCTTTGGTGGCCGTGGCCGTCTTGCCTCGACCCCCTCGGCGCTGTGCCTGGTACTCAGAGAGCGGCTGGCTCTTGATGTAGCCAGTGTGGGTCAGTGTGACCACCATCTCTTGCGGGGTAATGAAGTCTTCGGTCTGGAAGTCCTCGGCGTTGTGCTCAATGACCGAGCGACGCACGTCACCGAACTCCTTGCCGATGGACTGCAACTCCTCGGTCATGATTGCAGTGATTCGCGCAGGCCGCGCAAGAATGTCGAGCAAGTCGGCAATCTTCTCAATCACATCTTTGTACTCGGCCACGATCTTGTCTTGCTCAAGGCCCGTGAGTCGCTGCAGGCGCATCTGAAGAATTTCACTGGCCTGCACTTCACTGAGTCGGTAGCCCTCGCTCGAGAGTCCGAAGTCGGTCGAGAGTCCATCGGGACGAAAGGCCTCGGCCACCGTAGTTTCGGTGGCACGCGCCAACAACTCCTTGACCAAATCCGCCCGCCAGGCCCGGCCCATCAGGCCCTCTTTGGCCTCGACCGGCGATGGCGACGACTTAATCAGCGCAATCATCTCGTCCATGTTCGAGACGGCGACCGCCAAGCCTTCCAAGACATGTCCGCGCTCGCGGGCTTTGCGCAACTCGAATACGGTGCGCCGTGTCACCACCTCGCGGCGGTGGGCCAGGAAGGCCTCGAGCATCTGCTTGAGATTCAAGGTGCGTGGCTGGCCATCGACCAGCGCCACCATATTCATGCCAAAGCTGTCTTGAAGCTGAGTGTTCTTATAGAGATTGTTGAGCACGACCTCGGGCAACTCACCGCGCTTGAGCTCAATCACCACGCGCATGCCCGACTTGTCTGACTCGTCGCGAATGTCCGATATGCCCTCAAGGCGTTTCTCGTTGACCAGCTCTGCAATTCGCTCGAGCAGTGAACGCTTGTTCACCTGATAGGGCAACTCATCGACGATGATCGACTGACGCGAGCCCTTCTCCATGTCCTCGAAGTGCACCTTCGCACGCATCACACAGCGACCCCGGCCGGTGCGATAGCCCTGCCGCACGCCTTCCATGCCATAGATGATTCCCGAGGTGGGGAAGTCTGGCGCTGGAATGTGAACCATCAGTTCATCGACCGTCGCCTCCGGGTTCGATAGCAGATGCAGGCAGCCTGCCACCACCTCGGAGAGATTGTGGGGCGGGATGTTGGTGGCCATTCCCACTGCAATGCCCGAAGAGCCATTGATCAGCAGATTGGGAATGCGAGCCGGCATGATGAGCGGCTCTTTCTCGGAGCCGTCGTAGTTCGGCCCAAAATCCACCGTTTCTTTATCGAGGTCTTCGAGCAACTCGTGGGCAATTTTGGCCAGACGAATCTCGGTGTAACGCATGGCCGCGGCGTTGTCGCCATCGACCGAGCCAAAGTTGCCCTGGCCATCGACCAACATATAACGAAGCGAGAAGTCCTGGGCCATACGAACAATCGTGTCGTAGACCGCCGAGTCGCCGTGGGGGTGGTACTTACCGATGACGTCACCCACGATACGCGCCGACTTCTTGTAGGCCCGGTTCCAATCGTTGTTGAGTTCATGCATGGCAAACAACACTCGGCGGTGCACGGGCTTCAAGCCGTCGCGCACATCGGGCAGGGCCCGACCCACAATTACGCTCATGGCGTAATCAAGGTAAGACTTGCGCATCTCCTGTTCTAGGCTGACAGGGAGCGTTTCTTTTGCAAATGAATCCATGGGGGGCAATCGAGAAATGGCGAGATTTTAAGAATCCCGCCATTTTACCGGTTTAAGGCCCTGGGCGCCCTGTCCCGTACCCCCCCGTGAAATGGGGGGCAAAACCGCTTAAATCAGCCGCTAGGTGGGAAAGCGGCGGCCACCCCTAGCCAAAAACCGGGTAATCGGTATAGCCCTTTTCAGCCCCCCCGTAGAAGGTGGCGGGGTCTGGCGCATTGAGCGGATGGCCGTTTTTGAACCGCGCAACCAAGTCGGGATGCGCCAAGAAGGGCACCCCAAAAGCCACCAAATCCGCCTCGCCCGAGCCCACAGCCGACTCGGCCATCTCGCGGGTATAGCCGTTGTTGACCATGGTGGCGCGCCCTCCAGCCTTTTTGAAGGCCTTGCGCAATGCAGCGAAGTCGCCCCGCGGGTCGGCATCGCGTGCGCCGCCGGTCTGCCCCTCAATGGCGTGCAGATAGCCCAACCCATGCCGGCCAAGCTGCTCGGCCACATAGGAATAGAGGGCCTGTGGGTTCGAGTCATCGATGTCATTGAACTTCGATGCCGGCGAAATGCGGCATCCCACCCGGTGGGCGGGGTAGACCTTCAGACCCGCATCGACGATCTCCATGAGGAACCGAGCGCGATTCTCGATCGAGCCGCCATAGGCGTCTTTGCGGTGGTTGGTCTGGTCGCGGAGGAACTGGTCGACCAAGTAGCCATTGGCCGCATGAATCTCCACCATGTCAAAGCCAGCGTCCTTGGCGTTCTGGGCCGCCTTGCCATAGGTCTGCACCAGGGCTTGAACCTCACTGAGCTCCAGGGCGCGGGGCTCGGAGCAATCCTCCATGCCCTTGTCGGTGTAGGCCTGCATATTGGCGCGAATGGCCGAGGGCGCTACAGGTGCCGCGCCATTGGGCTGGAAGAAGGTGTGTGAGATGCGACCCACATGCCAGAGTTGCAGGCAGGTCTTGCCGCCTGCGGCATGCACCGCCTGATTCACCTGTTTCCAGCCAGCCACCTGCTCGACCGAGTGAATGCCAGGCGTCGCGATATAGCCCTGCCCCTCGGGACAGACCTGAGTGGCCTCGGTGATTATCAGACCCGCACTGGCGCGCTGGTCGTAATAAGTGGCCATGAGTGCTGTGGGCGCGTTGTTGGCACCCGCGCGGCTGCGCGGCAGCGGG
>DAIPXU010000092.1:0-5366 GCA_036783055.1 Burkholderiaceae bacterium
ACTCACACAACACGTCGTTGAGCGCGGCGAGTTCAGCCAGAAGGTCTTGAGAGAAATGACTCTGTCGCCGCCAGATGGAAATCGATGAGATGGAGGGATCACCGGTGATGGCTTGGTAACTCGAGAGATTCATGACCACCGAGCCATGCTGTCGTCCATAATCGCGAAAAATCCCCGCCACCCATACCTGCTCAGCCGCAGGGCCACCCAAGGCAAGTGCCTGAACACTGCCAGCGGACCAGCCATATAGGTCGCGCATGGCCTCCGATGCAAACACCACAGGCAGAGAGGTGTTTCCGACCAAACGTGCCTCGCCCACCAAGGGCAGTGCAATACGGGCCACTGAATCAGAGCGGGCCGCTGAATCAGGGGCAATGTCGAGCCCTCCAATGGGCTTTGCAATGAGAACGACGGGCGGCAACGCAGGGTTGAGGAGGACGCGTTGATGCCGGGCCGCCTCCACACGAGACACCGAATCGAGTCGCGCGAGATCCCCAATGGAGTCCGCCGATAGCCTCTCTACCAGAACTGCCGAGGCCTGATTGCTATAGAGGTCGGCCGGCAGAACCTGCTCGAGCCACTGGCCCACTGAACTGCGAAAGCTCGTGACCATCACCATCATGGCCACCGCGAGTGCCACCGCCGCCACAACCCCCGAAATTAATGCCGCCGAAGAGGAAGAGGCCTGACGCAGTCGCCACCTTGCAAGTCGATTGCCCGCGATCGAGAAGTTCCCAACCAGCCACGGGCCAATGGCCACTGCAGCAATCAGGAGCATGGCCATGGCCATGTAACCCCCAAAGGAAATCACCCCCCATGCAGGCAGGAGACCAAACAAGCCTGCAAGCGCCAAAAGTCCGATACCCAAGACAAGCATTGGCTTGGCGTGATGGCCGAGCGGTTCATCGGACGGTGATCGAAGCTGCCGCGCCGGGCTCGACCAGTCCGTGCGGCGAAGACTCAACCAGGCGGCAACCCAGCCAATGAGTCCAGCCAAGCCCATGAATGCCCCAATGGTGAGCGGATCGAGCTGTAGATCTGCTGAGCCTGCCCTGAAGTAACCACCGCCCAGGTCGGCCCCGACAAAATGCAGCATGGCGGCGGCAAGGAGCCCGCCCGCCAGCGCGCCCAAAGCGCCCCCCATGAGCCCAACGCAGACACCAATGAAAAGAAAGATTTGACGGACCCAGGCCAGCGGTGCGCCCAGGCTCAGCAAAAGCGCAATAAGTTGTTGTTGTCTTCGCACGGCCAGTGCCACGGAGAGCGAAATGAGAAACCCGCCGGTGACAAGGGCGACCAGTGCCAAGACAGTGAGATTCACTCGGTACGCACGAGAGACATTCGACATGCGCTGCTCGCGGTCGGTCTTTTGCACGAGCATGAGCGGCCACTGCCCCTGCACGAGGCGAGACTGTAGAAGTTCCACTCGAAGGTCTTCACGCACACGCAGATCGATTCGGCTCAGTTGCCCCAGTCGGCCGAACTGCCACTGGGCGCTGCCCAAATCCATCACCGCGACGGATTCCCCGAGGGCCTGGGGCACACTGCCACGAACCACCAGGGAGACACTGCGGCCCATGGCCTTGAGGGCGATCGAATCGCCCTCAGAGACTGAAAGCACCGCCATGGCCTTGGGTGAGAGAAAGACGGAGTCGATCTGGAACAACGCATCTCGACCCCCCTCCGGCGCCTGCGGAAGAAGAGAGGGCGTGACATGTGCGGCACGAAAGAGGTCAAGAGCAACAATCCGGACTCGGTCGGTTCCAATCTCGAGCACCGGACTCGCCGACTCGATGCCTAGGTCACTTGCCTCTGCCAGGAGTCGCGCGAAATGATCCTCTGAGAAAACTTCCTGCGAGGCCACAAGCTGCAGACTCGACTGGCCATTGACGACCTCAATGGCCCGAGAAAAACTCTGCAGCGCGGAATGATTCACCAGGTGAATGGCAACGGCCAGCGCCATTCCAATGGCCACCATAAAGAGTGATGCAAGCCATCGGCCCCATTGCTGGCGAATCGCTCCCCCGACAAGCCAGAGGAAAAGTCGGTTAAGTCCGCGCATCGATGTCGAGCGGGTTGCCGTTCAGACGAACCAACACGCCGTCGGCAAGACGCCATTGCTCATCGAGCATCATGGCCGCACGTTCGGAGTGCGTCACCATGACGAGAATGGCGTCGTGCTCTCGACACAGGCGCGAGAGCGTCTCAAGCGCTCGATTCGCTGCGCTTGGGTCGAGGTTGCCCGTGGGCTCGTCGGCGAGCACCATCTTTGGCGAATGCACCAGCGCGCGCGCAAGGGCGACCCGCTGTTGTTCACCCCCCGAGAGGGTGCGCGGAAAATCTCTGGCGCGGGCGGCCAGGCCCAGACGCTCGAGCAGGGCCATGGCCGCGGCCTGCGAGTGCTCCTCGGTCCAGTTGTTGAGCAGGCAGGGCAGCATCACATTCTGCAGCGCGGTGAGATGACCAACCAGATGAAAGGCCTGGAAAACAAATCCCAGACTGCTGCGTCGAAAACTGAGTCGTTCTTTGAGTGACATATCCGAGATGGCTTGCCCCGCCCATAGAACCTTGCCTTCGGTGGGTTGCTCAAGACCGGCCATGAGGTTGAGCAGACTCGACTTGCCGCTGCCGGACTCCCCGCAGATGGCAATCTGGATGGGTGGCCGCAGGCAACAATCAATGTCCCGGAAGAGCCAACGCTCGCCAGGCAACTCAAATCCAATCCGAGACAACTCGAGCATCGTATGGCGTCCGCTTCTTATCGATTCTTCTGGGTTTTGGTCCTATGGTTGCGCATCGTAGCAACCCCTCCTTGGAAACGATTGACCAATGCCCCGATCCCATCCCGGCGCACTTGCACTTGCCTCTGCGGCCCTGCTCTTCTCGATCGGAGCGCACGCCGCAGACGCCATCACCATGGCATCGACCACCTCGACGGACAATTCAGGCCTCTTCTCTGTCCTATTGCCAGCGTTTAAGAAGGACACCAACATCGATGTCAAAGTGGTGGCGGTTGGCACTGGCCAAGCCATTGATATCGCCAAGCGCGGCGATGCCGATGTCCTTTTTGTGCACGACAAGGAGACGGAAGAGGCCTTCGTCAGAGATGGATTCGGACTCAAGAGACTCGATGTGATGTACAACGATTTCGTGCTCATTGGCCCGAAGTCCGATCCGGCAAAGACCAGAGGCGTCGATGTTCTGGCTGCCCTCAAGGCGGTGGCCGCATCGGGCACCCTATTTGTGTCGCGCGGTGACAAAAGCGGCACCCATGCGGCCGAGCGTCGCCACTGGCGGGATGCGGGTGTCGAGAACAAGGGAGCCGGCTACAAGGATTGCGGCTGCGGAATGGGCCAGGCCCTGAACACGGCGGCCGGTCTCAATGGCTATGTTCTGTCTGATCGTGCCACCTGGGCCAACTTCAAAAACAAAGCCGACCTGGTCATCCTGGTCGAGGGCGACAAGCGACTCTTTAACCAATACGGGGTCATCGTGGTCAACCCCGCCCGGCATCCCCAAGTCAAGCGTGAGGCCGCCCAGAGGTTCGCCGACTGGGTGGTATCAAGCAAGGGCCAGGCGGTCATCAATGGCTACAAGATTGATGGCGAGCAACTCTTTTTTGGCAACGCAGCAAAGTGACTCAAATCCCATAAGAAAAGTACGGAATCTTATTCGTCTAAATTTGTCATAGACAAAGAAGCAAAGTACGGGTTACTCTCTATTCATCCCCTTTCGAAGGACAAGAAATGAAACTCACTAGAAAAGTTCACGTTGCCCTCGAAGCCCTGTTGCTGGTGGCCCAGCGTCAAGGGTCCTCGCCGCTGAACCTCAACATCATCAGCCGAGAACTCTCGGTCTCGGTCAGTTACCTCGAGGGCCTCTTTCAGTCCCTGCGGCTCGCTCAGATGGTGACTCCGGTTCGGGGACCCGGTGGCGGCTACCGCCTTGCCCTCAACGCCCAAGACATTGCCGTCTCCCAAGTGGCGGCGGCCGTTGAACCCAACCAGACCGAGGACCTTCAACCCTCCGACAAGTCCGGACAGGCCTCGCCCGTCGAAGACATGACCCTTGGCCTTGCGGCACGGGTACACGAGGTGGAGCAGTTGTTCCTCGATCAGGTGAGCCTCGCCGACGTGCTCAAGAGCCACAAGGAGCGCCAGCAGCGAACCGTTCGGCTTCACCGCCCCTCTGTCCACTCCGAGGCTTATCGCTACACCGACTCTCGCCTTGGCGAGGAGGCCGCAATCCATCCATGATTCTCCCCCTCGAGAATGTCCTCTTCCACGGCAGCAGTATCCAGAACGTGGAGAGGATTCTCGAATCGGACCGGCTGCTCGCGAGCAGTCGGCTGGTGGCCTCGGTGGCCTCTGGTCTGAGCCCCAAACTCCTCGAGCGTTTCCCAGACTGCAGGGTGGCAAGCCTGACTCGCAGCCTGTCGGTGGCCCGCTCTCATTCCTCGGGAATCGGAAGAATACAAGCCGCGGTGCTCATGCTCGATGCCGACAAAATCAAGCAGCGCATCGGGGCAAGACTCATTGCCTGCAACGACATCTATCTGCAGTCTGGAACGCCGCGCCACCTTATTAATGAATCGGAGGAGGCGGCCATCGGCGGCCTGCGGCCGATCCGGTCGCTGGTAATGCGTGTCATCCTATTCAAGACGGGACAGCGATCCATCGACGAGTTACTCGCCGACCTGCCCCGAATCGCGACGCACCCCGGCCTGGTGGTCATTGCGGACCGACGCAGGACGGAATGGGACACCGCGCCCAGCCGAACCTTTGAACGATTCATTGGCCTGGGTACCCTTAGAAAACGACTGTCTGCACCGTTGTTGCGTCATCACCGAGGGTTTCGGGCCGGGCCAAAGCGTCTGGAACTCCTCAAGACGATCGCTGCTAGCGAGGGTTCAGGATGGAAGAAAACACATCTGGAACCCAACGGTGCTCGGACTTCGAGGGCCGGTGGGTCTTGGAAGTGGAGACCCGCTGTTTAGGCAGTTTGATCGGGCCTTTTCGAATTCGCTTGTAAGGAATCTGAGTCAGAAGATGGGCAATGCAGTTCATGCGAGCCTGGCGCTTGTTGTCTCCCTCTACCCCGTGCCACGGCGCCTCGGGAATATCGGTGTGCTGGAACATCTCGTCTTTGGCCTTTGAGTACTCATTCCAGACGGCCCTGGATTTAAAGTCGATGGGGCTCAGATTCAACTGTTTGAGGGGATCGCGGGCCCGGTCTTGAAAACGCTTCTCTTGAACCTGCGGACTCACCGAAAACCAATACTTCACCAGGTGAATGCCGGAGCGGACCAACATGCGCTCGAACTCCGGGCAGGAGCGGAAAAACTCCTCGACATCGTCCTGACTGCA
>DAIPXU010000093.1:0-5330 GCA_036783055.1 Burkholderiaceae bacterium
CGGAATGCTTGCGAACGGACTCATCGAGCGTGGATGCCAGGACATTGGGATTGCCGTCGCGGTCGCCCCCGATCCAATTGCCCATGCGCAGAAAACTGGGTGGATTGACCTCCTTGAGGCGCTCACCCAGGTCCATCAGTAGCGCAGGAATCTGCCGCAGGAAGGTGGACTGATAAAACGAGAGGGCATTCTCGATTTCATCGCTCACGGTGAGTTTGCTGGTGCGCAAGACCCGTGTCTGCCAGAGCTGCGCCACACGGGCACGAAGGGCGCGCTCGTTCTCGGCGAGATCACTGGTCTGGCCCAGGCGAATGAACTGGTGCCGCTGGCCGAGCAACTCACTGATGCGACGCTCGGCATCCATCACACTCTTTCGCTGCACCTCGGTGGGGTGGGCGGTGAGCACCGGCGAGACCACGGCCTTCTGCAGCAGCTGCATGATGGCCGGCTTTCGAATGCCGGCCTCTTTAAGCGCCTGCATGCTGTGGGCAAGGCTGACCGCACCCGTATGCGCCGTATGTGCCTCGCGAAGGCGCTGCTGATCCTCTGCAATATTGGCCAGGTGAGAGAAGTAGCTAAAGGCTCGAATCACGAGCACGGCCTCTTGAGCAGAGAGTTGATTGAGAAGCCGATTGAGTTGCCTTCCTGCCTTGGCATCGCTGTCGCGCCGGAAGGCCACGCTCAGTCGCCGAATCTCCTCGACCATGGCATAGGTCTCATCGCCCTCTTGTTCTCTTAAGGTGTCACCCAGGAGCCGACCAAGGAATCGAATGTCTTCGCGAAGGCTCGGCACTTGCATGGCGTTCTTTCTTAGAATTTTTCGAAGGGGTTCAATGCGCGCCATTGACCCATGGGCTGATCGCCCAGGGGAATGCGACCAATCCGGATTCGCTTGAGTCCAACGACTTCCAGCCCCACCATCTCGCACATGCGGCGAATTTGTCGCTTCTTGCCCTCGCGCAATACAAAGCGCAGCTGATCTTCGTTCTGCCAAGAGACCTTGGCTCGTTGAAGGGGCTTGCCATCGAGCGCAAGCCCAAATTGCAAAAGGGCGAGCCCTTTGTCATCGAGCGCGCCCTTCACACGCACCAGGTATTCCTTCTCGATGTTCGATTCTTCGCCAATGAGTTGCCGGGCGATGCGGCCATCTTGTGTGAGCACCAGAAGCCCTGTGGAATCAATGTCCAGGCGGCCCGCGGGTGCAAGGCCTTTTAAGGTGACGCGAGGCAGTGTGCTCTGCCACTGGTTCTGAAGGGTGATGAGTGAAACCGCCGGCTGGTACTGGTGGTCGTCATCGGCATGGGAGACAAAGCCGATGGGCTTATTCAAGAGCAGCGTGAGGCGCTGGGACTGCTGGCGCTGGGCGCCCTTGGCAAGCTCCAAGGTCTGATGGGCAAAGGCCCGCGTGCCCAGTTCAGTGACGGGCCGGCCATCGAGCAGGACCAGGCCCTGTTCAATGTATTCATCGGCCTCGCGTCGAGAGCAGAGCCCACGTTGCGCGAGAAGCTTGGAGACCCGCTGTGGGGTCTCGGTTTCAGTCATTGACATTGACCACGAGTCGGCCACGCACCTTGCCTTCTAGAATGGCATCGGCCTGGGCAATGGCCGCCTCCAATCCAATCTCGGTGGTCATGGCATCGATGGCCGCGGGCTTGAGCAACTCACCCAGGGCCTTCCATGCCGACTCGCGTGCCGCGGTGGGTTGGGTGACGCTGTTGATGCCGTAGAGCGCCACACCACGAAGAATGAAGGGTGCAACAGTGGCGGGGAAGTCCATGCCCTGGGCCAATCCGCAGGCGGCCACTGCACCGAAGGACTTGGTGGCGGCACAGGCATTGACCAGGGTGTGGCTGCCCACGCTATCGACCACGGCGGCCCAGCGCTCCTTCTGCAGCGGCTTGCCGGGAGAGGACAACTCGGCACGGGAGACAACAGCCTTGGCACCCAAAGACTTCAGATAATTTTCTTCTTCCATTCGGCCAGTGGAGGCCACCACTTCAAAGCCCAAGGCCTTGAGAATGGCCACGGCCATGCTGCCCACGCCACCCGCAGCGCCCGTGACCAAGACTTCACCTTGGTTTGGATGAAAACCATGCCGTTGCAGGGCCTGCACACAGAGCATGGCGGTGTAGCCCGCCGTGCCAATGGCCATGCACTGTTTGGCGTTGAGTGCCTTGGGCTTGGGCGTGAGCCATGCGGCTTTAACCCGCGCCCTCTGCGCGAGGCCACCCCAGTGGGTCTCTCCCACTCCCCAGCCATTGAGAATTACTGCATCGCCCGCCGAGAACTTGGTGGCGTCGCTCTGCTCTACGGTGCCTGCGAAGTCGATGCCCGGGACCATGGGGAATTTGCGCACCACACTGGGCCGCCCACGGCCACCGGTAATGGCAAGGCCATCTTTGAAGTTAATGGTGGAGTAGTCCACACGAACGGTGACATCGCCTTCACCGGTCTTTGGTAAGTCGTCTTCGGAGACCGATTCCACGGCCGCGGCAATGGCAGCCTCGGGCGCGGGCTGTCGAAGAACAATGGCTCGAAACATGGGCAATTCCTCCTGGGCAAGCCCTTAGAATAAGCCAATGAACAGCCGCCTATCGTTTGACTTCCCCAAGCAGGATGCACAGGGCTCGGTCTGCACGGCCCAGGCCTGGGCCAAGGTGCCCGCTGAGGTGGCGGCCGCCGAACGTGCGCCGCTGATTAATGAGATTAAGTCACTGCTCGAGCGCCGCAATGCTGTTCTGGTGGCGCACTACTATGTGGACCCGCTCTTGCAGGACTTGGCATGGGAGACCGGGGGCTTTGTGGCCGACTCATTGGAGATGGCCCGCTTTGGCAAGAACCATTCGGCGCAGACCTTGGTGGTTGCTGGCGTGCGGTTCATGGGCGAGACCGCAAAGATTCTCTCGCCAGAAAAGACTGTGCTCATGCCAGACCTAGAGGCCACCTGCTCCTTGGATTTGGGCTGCCCAGCCGATGACTTTGCGGCCTTCTGCGATGCACACCCCGACCGCACGGTGGTGGTCTATGCCAACACCAGTGCAGCGGTGAAGGCGCGGGCCGATTGGATGGTGACCAGTGGCTGTGCATTGGCCATTGTTCATGAGTTGCACGAGCGGGGCGAGAAGATTTTGTTTGCACCCGATCGGCACCTGGGCCGCTACATTGCCGACCAGACCGGGGCCGACATGATGCTCTGGGAAGGCCACTGCATTGTTCACGATGAGTTCAAGGCGGTCGAGCTCGAGACACTCAAGAAGCAGTATCCGCATGCCAAGGGGCTGGTGCATCCCGAGAGTCCGGCGGCGGTGATTGAACTGGCCGATGTGGTGGGCTCCACCAGTGGAATGATTAAGGCGGTGGTCGATGGCCCCGGTGAGGCATTTATTGTGGCCACCGACCAGGGCATCTTGCATCGCATGCGGCAGCTTGCACCGGGCAAGACACTGATTGAAGCGCCCACGGCGGGAAACAGTGCAACGTGCAAGAGTTGTGCGCATTGCCCATGGATGGCAATGAACGGGCGTGTAGGAGTAAAGGCCTGCCTCTCTTACCCACCGAGCGATGGGCTGGGCGAGGGTGCGAGCGGGCGACCCAACCCGTATGAGGTGCATGTGGATGCGAGTCTCGCCAAAGAGGCGGTGCGTTGCATTGAGCGCATGCTCGATTTCACGGCCGCCCACCCCGACAAGCTTGCCAAGGCCCAGCATGGCTTTGTGAAGAATATTGGCGCGGCCTGACACTCTCATGCAGTTTGATTCCAACGAGTCACTCGCCCAGGCCCGCGAGCGCAACATCACCGATGCCCTCAGGGAAGACATTGGCTTGGGAGACCACACGGCCCAACTGGTTCCCAATGGGGTCTCCACCGCCAGGCTTCTGGTGAGAGAGCAGGCGGTGCTCTGTGGGCGTGATTGGTTCGAGGGCTGCATGCGACGACTCGATGCAAGTGCAAGCCTTGAGTGGAAGTTTGAAGAGGGCGATGAGATGCCCGCCAACGCGGTGGTCTGCGAGATGCGGTTGGGTGCTCGGGCCCTGCTCACTGCAGAGCGGCCCGCAATGAATTTCTTGCAGACGCTTTCAGCCGTGGCCACTTCCACCCGTTCCCATGTTCGAGCCATTGCTGGTGCCAGCCCAAACCCGCGAGGCTGCGCAGTGCTTGACACCCGAAAGACTCTGCCGGGTCTGCGCCAGGCACAGAAATATGCCGTGCGCATTGGAGGCGGCGCGAATCAGCGCATGGCGCTCTGGGATGGCATTCTGATCAAGGAGAACCATATTGCAGCCGCCGGCGGGATTGCGGCGGCCTTGAATGCCGCACACGCATTGAATGCGGGCGTGACGATTCAGATTGAGGTGGAATCACTCGATGAACTTCGAGAGGCCTTGGATGCGGGTGCGACCAGCATTCTGATTGACAACTTTTCACTGGCGCAGATGCAAGAGGCGGTGGCGCTTGCGGCCGCGCACGCAAAAGCGATGGGCGGTGAAGCCGCGCTTCTCGAGGCGTCGGGGGGATTGGGATTGGCCGAGCTTCGTGCAGTGGCGGCCACTGGCGTGGACCGCATTTCGGTGGGCCGACTCACCAAAGACATTAAAGCGGTCGACTATTCCCTTCGCGTGACCGCATCGGAGTGAGAATGGTGGGGTAGGCCACTGTCCAAGTCTTTGGATAGTCTTGGCTAAAGTGCAGTCCGCGGCTCTCTTTGCGCATGAGGGCCGAGCGAACAATGAGCTCGGCGCATTCGAGCAGATTGCGAAGTTCTAGAAGATCGCGGCTGATGCGAAAGTTGGCGTAGTAGTCCTGAACTTCGTCTTTGAGTAATTCGATTCGATGCAGGGCACGCTCGAGCCGCCGATTGGTGCGCACGATTCCCACGTAGTTCCACATGAGTAGCCGCAGCTCGTCCCAGTTATGTGAGATCACCACGGCCTCGTCGGCGTCTTCCACCTGGCTCTCGTCCCAGGCGAGCACGGGTTGCGAGGCAATGGGTTCGGCCGAGGCAATGGCTCGGGCCGCATTCTGGCCGATCACCACACACTCCAACAGCGAGTTGCTCGCCAGTCGATTGGCGCCATGCAATCCAGTGTAGCCAGTCTCACCCACTGCATAGAGGCCGGGCAGGTCGGTGAGGCCATCTAGATTCGTGACCACACCACCGCAGGTGTAGTGGGCTGCAGGCACCACTGGAATGGGCCTTTTGCTGATGTCGATTCCAAGTGCCAGGCAGCGTGCATAGATATTGGGGAAGTGCTCTTTTAAGAAGGCTTCGCCCAAGTGAGTGGCATCGAGGTGAACAACGTCGTGGACATGTTTTTTCATTTCGAAGTCG
>DAIPXU010000094.1:0-5310 GCA_036783055.1 Burkholderiaceae bacterium
ACATAAGCCGATGGCACCTCCATGTCGACCATGAAGTAGGCCCGCGCGAAAGAAAATAGGGTGGAGATCTGATCGACCCGCATGAGAAAGGTATCGATTCGCAACAATCCGTCTTCGCCCCTCAGGATGGGCATGGCAAAGCCAATGGGCTCGCCGTCATTGATCACTCGGCCAATCAGGTAGGCGCCCTTGTTTCGATAAAAGAGGCTGCGCAGCACATGAATCTGCAGGTCTTGCTTGGTATTGAATGGCCGCTCTAGCTGGGCAATCGCACTGCGAACCACCCGCCGAAGATCTCGGTGGCTGTCCTCCCAAGGACAGGCCAGACCAATATCCACAAGCACCTGTGTCAGGCAATGGCGCAGCCCAGTCTCATTGGGGTAGTACGCTCGATAAGAGGGTGGATCGGAGTCGAGGTAGTCGGTGGCCTGCGAGGGCCGGACAAAGAGGAGTTCGTTGTCAAAGTAGTTGCGACGAAGAATCTTGGTGGTCACCGAGTTGAAGAAAGTCTCCGCCAACTCGGGTTGGCGATGCTCGGCGAGTAGACCAATGTAAGCGCGCTTTACCTCCGGCCAGACACCCTCGGCGGCCAACTCATTAGCAAAGAGCGCTTGCAGTTGGCGGCTGGCTTCCTCGATGCGTTGGTCGTAGAAGGCGATTCTCTCGCTGGCCAGTCGTCGAATGCTCTGAAATGCACCCGACTCAAAACAGGTCTTGGCCTGCTGCGCGTTGTAACGGAAAAGTCCGTAGTGGCGGTCGAAGCCCTCGAGCATCACTCGAGCAATGGCCAGGGCAGGACTCGTTGGACTGGCCAAGACCGATGTGCCCTAGGGATGGAGCGTAAAACCCTGCGTGACGCGGGACCGATCTCGGGCCACACTAAACAAGAGCCCCATTCCCACCCCAAGCGTGACCATCGCTGTGCCGCCATAGGAGATAAATGGCAGTGGCACGCCGACCACCGGGAGGATGCCGGTGACCATGCCCAGATTGACAAAAGCATAGGTGAAGATGATCAGCGCGAGGGCCGCCGATAGCAGGCGGCCAAACAGTGTCGGAGCACCCAGCGATATCCATAGCCCTCGGAGCACCAGCCCAAGAAAAAGCGCGAGGAGAATCGCAGAGCCGATGAAGCCGAACTCCTCTGCGTAGCCCGCAAAGACGAAGTCTGTGGCCCGCTCGGGGATGAACTCCAACTGGGTCTGGGTGCCTTGCAGCCAGCCCTTGCCAAAGATGCCCCCGGAGCCCACCGCAATCACCGACTGAAGAATATGAAAACCCTTGCCAAGTGGGTCGCGCATTGGATCGAGTAGAGTGCAGACCCGCTGGCGTTGGTACTCCCTTAGACCGGGCCAGTCGATCCCGGGACCACAGGCGGTATCGCCAAAACTGATCAAGAGAATCACGCCAGTAAAGAGGGTGCCAAGCACCAACAGAACCAAGCGCCATGGAATGCCGCTGAGGTACAGGACAAAAACTCCGGATGCGAAAACCAGAATAGCCGTGCCCAGATCGGGCTGCTTGACGATAAGTATGACTGGCACGAGCAATAGCAAGACGGGCACAACCCAGTCCCGCCAGCCCCTGAGCCCCTCTCGCTGGTGAATCAGAGAGGCCAGCATGAGTGGCATGGCAATCTTCATCAGCTCAGAGGGTTGAATGCGAGTGATTCCAATATCGAGCCACCGTGTGGCGCCCTTGGCGGTCTCGCCAAAAAACTCAACAGCAAGAAGAAGCACAAGGCCTAGACTGTAGAGTGGCACGGCCGCCTTCTGAAACTGCATTGCAGGAATCTGGGCGAGCACGAGCATCAAGGCCAGCGCAAGGAATAGATTGCGCATGTGCCCGACAAACCGATCGGGGTCGTCGTGGGCTGCGCTGTAGACCGCCAGGACACTGATGAAAAAGATGCCCATGGCCGTCCAGAAAAGCGGTTGGTCGAGCCGATAGAAGCGTTGCTTGAGCCAGAAAACAAGGGCTCGCCAGCCGGTCTGGGCCTTGCGCTTCTCCAAGCTATTCACGAGGGCTCCTTGTCGGTGGCCTGGGCTCGGATTGCTGGCTTGGGCGGCGCCAAAAGGTAATCCAAGACCTTGCGCGCAATGGGAGCGGCTGCTGCGGCGCCAAAGCCGCCGTTCTCAACCACCACCGCCAGCGCCACCTTTGGGTCGTCTGCAGGGGCAAATGCAATGTAGAGCGAGTGGTCTCGCAAGCGTTCCGCTACTCGACTCTCTACATACTTCTCATCTTGTTTTAGGCTGAAGACTTGGGCCGTGCCGGTTTTCCCAGCCACCTTGTATGGAACGCCCGCCATGACCCGCGCGCCCGTGCCCGTGAGGTTGACTTCCACCATTGCATCGGTGACCAGATCGACCCATTCCTGTTGGAAGGTCAGTGTCTCATCAATGACCGGGGGCAGCGGGTTCATTGCACCAGTGCCGTCCTCGACCGACCTCACCAGGCGGGGCTTGAGGAGCTTGCCCCCGTTGGCAATTGCGGCTGTTGCTCGAGCAAGTTGAAGCATAGTGAAGGCGTTGTAGCCCTGGCCGATTCCGATTGAAGGGGTCTCTCCGGTTAGCCATGCGGTGCCGAAACGCTTTATTTTCCAGTCCGAAGAGGGAAGAATGCCAGGGACCTCGCCATCCATGTCAATGCCGGTTTTTTGGCCAAAGCCAAAAGGGCTGATGAACTTGTGGATGGTGTCGACCCCCATGTCCATGGCCAGCTTGTAGTAGTAGGTGTCACTGGAGACCGAGATTGATTTCTTCATATCGACCCGGCCATGTCCTTCGGGCTTGCTGTCCCGAAACTTGTGCGTGCCCAGCATGAAATAGCCAGGGTCATTGATGGTGTCGTCGGGTTTGCGTTCGCCCGAGGCCAGTGCGGCCAGCGCCATGAAAGGCTTGTAGGTGGAGCCCGGGGGGTAGATTCCTCGCAGCGCCCGGTTGAGCATGGGCTTGTCCAAGGAGGTGTTGAGGCTCTCCCAGAGGTCGGGGTCAACACCATCAACAAAAGCATTGGGGTCGAAATTCGGCATCGAGACGAATGCCAAGACCTCTCCATTGCGAGGGTCCATGGCCACCAGGGCCCCCCGTCGCTGACCGTAGGCCGCCTCGATCATCTGTTGAAGACCGAAGTCCACCGAGAGCTGGATGTTCCTGCCGGCCACAGCAGGGCGAACACCAAGCTCCCGAATGATTCGACCGCTCGAGGCAATTTCAATCTGCTGAAAGCCAATCTCGCCCTTGAGCACAGGCTCGTAGCTCTTCTCAATGCCGAGCTTTCCAATGTGGCTGACCCCGCTGTAGACCTCGCTCCCCCCTTCTTTCTCGAGACGTTCTTGATCAAACTTCGAGACGCGCCCAATGTGGCCGATGAGGTGAGAGGACGAGACACCGAAGGGGTAGGAGCGAATGGGCCGCCGCTCAATGCGAATACCGGGCAACTCACCGAGGCGGACCGCAATTCGTGCCACCTGCTCATCGGTGAGTTTGGTCTTAATGGCAATGGGATCGAACTTGCGGGCACTGGCAAGGTCCCGCTTGAAACGTCTGATGTCGGCCTGCGTGAGGTTGAGAAGCGGCGTGAGCTTCTCAAGCATTTCATCGATGCCCTGCTTAATGCCGGGCTCGAGTTCAACAGAGAAGCCGGCATCGTTGCGGGCGAGGATGGTGCCTTGTCGATCGAGTATCAGTCCACGGGGGGCCTGAATCGGCAGCAGGGCCACACGATTGTTCTCGGCCTTGATGGCGTAGTCCTGGTGCTGCCAGACCTGCAGGGAGCCAAAGCGAAGCAAGAGCACACCCATGGCGACCACCACCAACAGCGCCGCCACCGTTACGCGCTTGCGAAAATCCGCGGTGAGTCGGGTCTCGGTGACCATGGATCAGCTCACGATTTTGGCAGGCCTCGCAGGCCTGGAGGCAGGCCTGCGCTTCAGAATGGTGAGGAGAAGACGATGCGCAAGGAGCCAGCCCAGGGCATTGACAATGGTCTCTACCAATATCCAAAGGGTCAGTGGCGTGCTGTCAGCAAACCAGTTCACCACCCCACCCACGATGAGCACCACCAAGAAGAGTCCTGCCACGTGCAGGGCCTGGCCCGCAGGACCAAACCCCGCCATCCTTCTGTGCAAAGCGATGGCGCCGTAGGTTAGCAGACAGTACACCAGCGCATGTTCACCGAGGAGGACCCCCTGGTGCGCATCCATTACAAGGCCGAGCAGCCAAGCCACAGTCATTCCCATTCGGCGTGGTGTTTGAACTGACCAGAAGACTAGAAGAACCGCGACCAGGTCGGGTGCGGGAAACTGATGCGGCCATGGCCAGAGGTTGAATAGCAGCGCGACGAGAAAGCTGTAGACCAGCAGGCGCCTGCTGGGCTCTCTTGCGAGGGTCTCTCGCAGGGGCATCACTGCTTGGCCCCCCTTGCCTGCAGAACAAGAACCTGTCGTGTAACGGCGACCGAGGCCACGGGCTTGCCAGTCACCACCGGGAAGGGCGACAGCCCACTCTCGGAAATTGAGGTGACGACGCCGATGGGAAGCCCAGGAGGGTAGAGGCCATCGAGTCCAGAGGTCTGAATGACATCGCCGATCTGAATGTTCGCTGCGAGATTGACATGGCGCAGCTCGAAGGCGTCCTCCCCAGTGATTCCTCGGGTCAGACCGCGAACGCCAAGGCGGGGCAGGAAGACGGGCACCGAGAGCTGCTTATCGGAGAGCAGTCGAACCTCAGAGGTGAGGGGAAAGACTCGGCTGACCTGACCGATGACGCCTGTGCTGTTGATTACGGGATCGCCTGCCTGGACCCCACTCTCACTGCCACGATCGATCACTACAACATCGTGAACGGGGGCGGGCCTCGCAGCGCGAACCTCTGCCGCAAGGGCGGCACCCGGAATGGACTTCTGCAGTGCGAGAAGCCCTCGTAGATTGTCGTTCTCACTGCGCAACTTTTCGATGGCCAGAAGGGTCTCGGAGCGGGCAATCTCCTGCTCTCGGGTTTTTGTGATTTCCTCCCGCAGACTCTGGCCTGACCGAAGACTCTCGCCCAGCGCAATGAGGATGTCTCTGGGCATCATCATCAACTCGGTGACGGGGTAGAGGACGGTATTGATTCCCTGCCGAAGCGGCTGGGTCATGCTCGCGTGGTAGTCCAGCTGCATGAGTAGCGTGGCGGAGACCGCAGCGACAACAAGTCTCAGCCTGGCGGGCAGGCCCTGGTGGAAGAGTGCGGGAGAGTTGTGCGAGAGGGCCAAGCGGTCCGGTCGGGAGTTGAGACTATTCGGTAGAGAGCACAGAGCTCAGTTACT
>DAIPXU010000095.1:0-5273 GCA_036783055.1 Burkholderiaceae bacterium
GTTCTCGCATTCGAGATCGATGCCGGCGCTCGGTGGGACCCCATGGGACACGTGGGCTTGGCCGCTGTCACAGTCGATCTGGTCGGAAAGGGGTTGGCACAACGAGATGACAGGCCCGCAATGTCTGAGCAGCAAGTCAGAGAGGCCTTTGCAAGGCTTGCCATTCAACGCTCGGTCTCTGTCGACCGAGATCGCACCAGCCTGCGGTTTCGCTTCCTGACCACACCAGAGACCTATGGGGCCTCGCGTGATCTGATTGCACGCATGATTGCCGAGCCCAGTTTTTCACCCGATGTGGTCTCTCGCGACCGTGGGCTCTCGATTGCAGGTCTCCAGGAGTCACTCACTCGTCCCCAGACCCTGGCAACGCGCTCACTCTGGGCTGCGATGTATCCGGACCATCCCTATGGTCGCGCGAGCACCGAGGGCTCCTTGGGCTCACTCACCAAGGAGCTCGTCCATGGTTTTCACTCTAGGTTCTGGCGGCCCGAGCGAATGACGGCAACGATTGTTGGCGATGTGTCTGAGGCCGAGGCCCTCTCGCTTCTTAATGCAGTCACGGCGCTTATTGGTCGAACGCCCGCCGAAGCGACGGGACCGGCCACAGCGCAGACCGCTGGAGCAACCTCCTCGCAGGCAGTTCAGTGGCTAGACCTCCTGCCCGCTGTCGGCCCTGGCCAGCCGGGTCAGAAGACCATTGCCCATCCCGCCAAGCAGAGCCACATCTGGCTGGGCGCACCCATGATGAGCCGACGCGATCGCGACGACTACTTCCCCATGCTTGTGGCCAATCACATTCTCGGGGGAGGTGGCTTTACCGCTCGGCTCACCACCGAGGTGAGAGAGAAGCGCGGCCTCTCCTACAGCGTCTTCTCGGCCTTTCAGCCCTTGGCCCAGACTGGCCCGTTTCTGATCGGTCTTCAGACCCAACGAGAGCGGGCCAACGAGGCCCTGGCCGTCGTCCAGGCCACCCTCAAGGAGTTTGTTGAGAAGGGGCCAAGCCCCGAAGAGCTTGAGGCGGCCAAGAAGAATCTCATGGGTGGGTTTGCCCTTCGACTCGACTCCAATCGCAAACTCCTCGATAACCTTGCGCAGATTGGTTTTTATCGGCTTCCGCTCGATTACCTCGATCGTTGGTCCGCGCGCGTCGAGGCGGTCAATGCCGAGGAGATCCAAGATGTTCTTCGGCGTCGGCTTTCCCCTTCCTCCCTCTCCATCGTTGTCGTGGGCGAGCCAACCACCAAGAGCCAGTGAGTCGGGTTCGGATTATTGGTGGGACATGGCGACGGCGGCGTCTGCCGGTGGTGGATCGGCCCGGCCTGCGGCCCACGCCCGACCGGGTTCGTGAGACGGTCTTCAACTGGCTCGAGCACCTTCTGGAGAAACCTTGGGGTGAGACTCGCGCCATCGATTTGTTTGCTGGAACGGGCGCCCTAGGCCTCGAGGCGGCCTCCCGCGGCGTGGCCTCGTGCACACTTGTGGAGAGCGATGGACTTGTCCACGCGAGCCTTCAGGCGAGTATTGCTGGCCTTCACGCACAAGATGCCATTGAACTCATTCGGGGCGATGGCATTGCAGTGCTTCGTGCCCAACCCAATGCAAGTATCGATCTTGTTTTTCTAGACCCACCTTATGGCACGCCGCTGCTCGGTCAGGCCCTGGCGGTCTGCCACCCCAAGCTCAGTGCGGGCGGGCTTTGTTACCTAGAGAGCAACCAGCCCCTTGAAGAGTTGCTGGCCTCCGAATGGCGCATTCTGAGGTCCGCCAAGGCAGGCGATGTCCATTACGGACTTGCAAGCCCCGATGCCTCAGAGCAGGTAATGGTCGAGCAGAAGGGCTGCGAATAGCCAGGTGAGGTAGTGAATCGAGTAGCGAAAAGTCTGGCGAGCAAGGGGCTCGGAATATTGCCTGTGGAGCATCCATGCGAGTTGCAGAAAACGAAGGCCGAGGCCAAGGGCTGCAACCAAGTAAATCCAACCATTCATTCCCATGGCGGTGGGCAGTAGGCTCACCGCCACGAGCAACACCGTGTAGAGAAGGATATGCAGTTGGGTGAACTGCGGACCATGGGTGACCGGTAGCATGGGCAGTCCCGAGCGTTCATAGTCGTCGGTCCGGTAGAGGGCCAGGGCCCAGAAGTGCGGCGGCGTCCAGACGAAGATGATAAGAAAAAGAATCCACGCCTCGGGTGGTGTCTGGCCGGTCACAGCGGCCCAGCCCAGCACCGGTGGCATGGCACCCGAAGCGCCACCAATCACAATGTTCTGAGGCGTGCGAGGCTTGAGCAATAGGGTGTAGACCACTGCATAGCCCACGAAGGTGGCAAGGGTGAGCCATGCGGTCAGGGCGTTGACCCAACCAAAGAGGAGCCACAGCCCCAGGCCACCGAGCATCCCCGAGAAGACCAAGGTCTGTTGAACAGTAATGGTGCCCGAGGGCAGTGGCCTCCAGGCCGTTCGCGCCATTTTCGCGTCGATATGGGCCTCGACCAGACAATTGATTGCCGCCGCGGCCATGGCCACTAGGGTAATGCCCAGGGTGGCCACCAGCAGCAGCCCCAGGGGCGGGACCTCTGGCAGGGCCAAGAGCATGCCAATCACTGCGCAGAATGAAATCAGCATATTGACCCTTGGCTTGGTCAGCGCAAGGTACTGCCTGGCCAAGTTCTGGGGGATGAGAGGGGCGAGAGTGGTTGACATGGCGATGGACTTAACCGATGCGCGAGGCCTTGAGCAGTCGCATCAGATCGGACTTCATTTTCGCAGGATCTGGCTCTAGGGGGAACCGCATCATTAGGTTACCCAAAGGGTCCACGAGCCAGATATGGGCGGCCGGCGAGGAGCCTTGAGAGGGCCAGTTCTTGGTCATTTCATTGGATGCGCGCATGACCCAGGTCCCCTCGTAATTCTTCATCCAGTCTGGGTCCAGAATGGGGTTGCTTGAGTCGGTGACAATCCAGAGTCGTTCGACTCGGTCGCGTTCACGGCCAGTGGCGATTCGGATCTGCCGCATGGCCCAGAGCTGGTCCTTGCACAACTGATCGCATTGGGCCGGGCCCACACGGACCAGAAGCCATCGGCCTCGCATGTCGCTCATTCGAGCCAGTCCCTGCCTGGGGTCGTTGCTTGGCAATGCCTTGAGGAAATCGACAAAGCCCGACTCGGTCTTGGGGCGATGCTGGGCAGCAAGCGGCATCTCACTCAAGCCCACTTGCGGCTCGAGCAGCTCTCCATAGTTCACACGGCCCTCGGGGCGGACGCCGTAATAGAGGAAGTAAGAGGCCACCACCGGCGCAATGCAAACAGCAACGATTAGCCAGAAGGTTCTATTGGTTTTCATTGAGTGGAGTCCTGGGAGCCTGAGGAACGAAAGGGGCGAGAGGGTCTAAAACGCCAAGCAAACCAAGCGGCCGCCAACGACATCAGCCACCACTGGGCGGCATAGCCCAAATGCTTGGAGACATCCTCGTTTTTGAATGCGGGCACTGCTCGAATCAGGCCATCATCCGCTTCTGAAGTCTGCCAGAAGACCAGGGGCCAAATCCGAGTGGTCGATGCGGTTTTATCCGCCAAGGCCCGCGCTGTCGGCCAGTCCAAGTTCTGCCAGAGGGCGCCGTCTCTGAGGCTCTCTGGGTCTGCACTCAACTCCATACGCGTCATCCAGTCGATCAATGCAATTGCCTGCAACTCAACCGTGCTTGAGCCATTGGTCGGCAAGGCAAGGCGCCCGTCGCGAAAGTCTGAATAAGATGGGTCCGACCGGCCTGGTGCCTTGGGGTACCAGCCCCGGTTAATCCACGCCAGGCTGCCGTCCTCGAGTTGGAAGAGACTCATCACATGGACCCCCGCGCGCCCAGACTCGGCGCGATTGTCTAGGTAGACCGTCGCTCGGTCGAGCCAACGACCGCGCATGCGCGTGACTTGGCGATTCCAGTCCTGGGCCTCGATGGGTGGCTGCCCAGATGACTCTTCCCAGGCCGGAAGATTCAACACCGCTTGTGCCCGGGTCTCGCCCAGGCTGCGCAGCGCCTCCTTCTCGGCGGCACGATTCCATTGCCAGATGCCCAGTCCAAGGGTGAGAACAACAATCGATGCGAAAAACACGGTGGCCCAGGTAGAGCGCGAGTGGGATTCGGTCTGCATGGTTACCATTGCCAAGGGAGGCAAAGAGGGCGCAATCTGCTGGTCATGAAGATTTTTATTGCACTCGCTTTTTTGGGCATTGTGGGCAGTCTGGGCTCAGCCCTTTTCTACCTGATGCGCGACAAGGGAAAAAGCAACAAGACCGTGCGTGCACTTGCGCTGAGGGTTGGTCTCTCCATCTTTTTGTTCCTCTCTCTGCTGGTCGCCCACCAGATCGGGTGGATCGAGACTTCCGGCGTTCGCTACTAAGAAAAACAAGGCCACCCGAGGGTGGCCTTGCTGTTTGAATATTGAAAGGCTCGGTTAGGCTTAGAGCCAGTAGACCACGATGTAGAGGCCCAGCCAGACGACGTCCACAAAGTGCCAGTACCAGGCGGCTCCCTCGAAAGCGAAGTGACTCTCGGGTTTGAAATGGCCCTTGAGCACGCGGAACCAGACGACCGCCAGCATGATTGCACCGACGGTCACATGAAAGCCGTGGAAACCGGTAAGCATGTAGAAGGTCGAGCCAAAGATGCCAGATGTCAGTTTGAGGTTCAGGTCTTGGTAGGCATGCATGTACTCATAGGCCTGGAATCCCAGGAAGACCACGCCCAGAACAATGGTGAGGCCAAGCCAAGTCAGAACCTTTTCGCGGTGGTTCTCCCTGAGGGCATGGTGGGCGATGGTGAGGGTCACGCCGGAAGCCAGAAGAAGGGCTGTATTGATGGTGGGGATCCAGAATGGCCCCATGGTCTGGAACGGCTCGATGAGGTTGGCGGGCCCAAGATTGGGCCACTGGGCGGAGAAGTCGGGCCAGAGAATGGCCTTGTGATCAAGATCGCCCAGCCAAGGCATGGAAATCACGCGTGCATAAAAAAGCGCACCAAAGAAACCGGCAAAGAACATCACCTCGCTGAAGATGAACCAGCCCATGCTCCAACGGAAACTCGCATCCACTCGGTGGTTGTATTGGCCGGTCTCGGACTCGTGAATCACGTTGGCGAACCAACCAAAAAACATATAGGTAAGAATCGCAGTTCCGACCAAAAGGCTCGGCGTACCGTACGAAGTCTCATTGACCAGTCCAGACATACCTACCATGAAAAAGAACATCGCCTCCGAGCCCACATGGTGCCATTTACTGGGTGC
>DAIPXU010000096.1:0-5158 GCA_036783055.1 Burkholderiaceae bacterium
ATCACGTACCTTCGGCTCACGACAAGCCGATGAGTACATTGAGCCTGTTACGTCGGCCATCGAAAACTGTATGCGCGCCTAACCCGTCTCCAACCGCAGCACCATCTCCCGATGCCATATGCGGCACTCCTCGAACTCAGGTCCCTGCGCCGCAAAGCCAGACCTCGCATAGAAGCCCAAGGCATGGGTCTGGGCGTGAAGAATAATTTCTGAGAAGCCCAAGCGCCTGGCCTCTGCAATCAGGCCCTGCAGAACCGTGCGGCCCAGGCCATGTCCACGAAACTCCTTGAGCACGGCCATTCGCCCAATTCGCGCACGCCCATCGCCCAGAGACAGCAGTCGACCCGTGGCCATGGGCGCATTCGCATTGGTGATCAGCAGATGGCGGCAGGCCCAGTCGAGTTCGTCCCACTCCTCATCGGCGGCCACATTCTGTTCTTCGACGAACACCTTCTGACGAACGGCTGCACAGGCCTCTTGCAGCAAGACCCACTCATCGATCTGCAGATACATCGACGATGCGGGGTCCGATGACTTCTCGTTGGGGCCCGAGAGAAACTGGCCCCGAGCGTTCTGAGTGATCGCCATGCGCGTGCTCGGCTGCTTGCTTCCCCAGATCGGTGAGGGCCACCATGGGTCGGTTCGCCAGCGGGGCATGACATGCCAATGCAGATGGGGCACCAGATTGCCAAAGCTGGCATGGTTGATTTTGTCGCAGGCCCAAAGCGCTCTGAGAGCACCTTCTTGCTCGGCGACCTTTGTGAACCACTGGCCGCGCTCTGTGTCGTTTACCTCAGTGAGCCCCCTTTGGTGCTGCTGCCAGATGATTCGTCGATAACCGGGCAACCGAGGCTCCAGAACCTCAATCACACGGAGTCGATCATCGGCCTCGAGGAGTTGCTCGCCCTCTGCACGACAGAGTGGGCAGTCCATCTTGAGTCTCAACGGCCCGAACAGTGGCCGCCTGCCGATGCCTGCCCACTTCCCAACACAATCAGTGGGGGTTCGGCGCGGGGACGGTCCGTTGCTGCGTGGTCGAGAGCCAGCAGGCCAATGGCAATCGCCCAGAATAGAAGCGTGGATTTGGTTCTCATGGCATCTGCAGTCGAAGGCGCAGCCGAACACCGATCATCGAACCCAAGTAGGCGGCAAGAAACCAGACCCAGCCATGCAGGCTGGCCGAGGCCACTCCCCCCAGAAAGCCACCAATGTTGCAGCCAAAGGCCAGGCGCGATGTGTAGCCCAGCACCAAGCCAGCCAGCGCACCAGCAATCCAATGCCTGGGCAGGATGGGCCGCTTGCTGGCATCGGCCTTCACCCGCCAACGCGATGCGGCCATGGCGCCGAACAAGAGGCCAATATTGGTGAGTGTGGTGATATCCCACAGCACCGGGTCGATGACACGTTGTGCATGGCTAGGGTCCGACCAGAAGGGGTCGGCAGAGAGATCTGCTCCGAGGGCTACTGCAATCTTCGCGCCCCATAGACCAAGCCCGTAGACAATGCCCCAGGGCTGACCCGCCACCGCCAGGTGCAGGCCATAGAGCAATGCCAAGAGCGCGCCGCCAATGAGCCAGTGACGCACGAATGGTCCCTGCTGTGGCCCCTTGTGAACATGGGCAGAGGGCTCGGTGCGTTTTGAATAGGCAACAAATCCCCAGGTCACAGCAAGGCAGGCGCCCAAGGTAATGACCATGGCAGGCCAGAGCCCAAAGATTTGCAAGAGATCGACGCGCAGCCCCTGGCTCGCATCGGCTGCGAGAAAATCAAGTGGCCCTCCCAGGGCAATCCAGGCGGGCTGGTGAGAGGCCCCCACAAAACTTCCAAAGACAAAGGTGGGCAGGACCACCCAGGACAAGGGCGCCCCCTCGCCGGCACGGTTGAGGCTTCCCGAGCCGCAGCCATCGGCCAACTGCATGGCGATGCCAAAAACAAATGCACCGATGAGCAGGCTCCACCCAATGGGGGCCACTGCACCGTAGATCTCTTTGGGATTGCCCGCGATCATGGGGATGGCAATCAGCGAGGCCAGCGCCATGAGCAGCATCTGGCCCGTGATGCCTGCAGTCTGCTTCTGCAGCATGAAGGCCCGCCAGGCCGAGGTGAAGCCGAATCGGCAGCCTTGCAACACCGTTCCAAATCCAATGCCAATGACCACGAGCAGGCCGGCCTGCAGGCCCGCAAAGAACGTGACCAACAGCCAACCCAAAAAGCCCAGCAGAACCAGGCCGATTCGATTGCCAAGCGATGCGAGCATGTCTACTTTTGTATGCCCGTGCCCTTGGCCTGCCACATCAGCGCCGTTGCACGGCTGGGCTCGTTTTGCATGGGCAGCCCCGCCTGGCTCCAGCCCACAACAGAGTCGGCATACATCTGCGCATTGGGTTGCCCGAGCACCTCAGAGAGAACGAACCAGCTGGTGGCGGCCCAATGCCCCGCATTGCAGAAGGAGACCGTGGGCTTGCCAAGAACACCCTCGCGCTTGGCCACGGCCAGCAGCTGGTCCTTTTCAAGGAGTCGGCCGGTGTTGGCCACAAACCATTCCTCGCTGTCGAGCCACTTGGAATCGGGGATGGTTCCCCAACGGGCCGCGGCGGCATGGCGCATCTGCCCAAGGTGAAAGTCTTCGGGCCGCGCATCCACAAACACAGACTTGGTGGAGGCCGCATGCAACTCCCTGGCCTTGGCCGTGGAGAGAACCATCTCGGCCTGGTACTGAAGCTTCTCTTGGGATGGGCTGACCTTGGGCCGGTCTCTCTCGAGCGGCAATTTGGCCGCCATCCATGCACCGAGCCCACCATTGAGAATGGCAATCTCTTTAAAGCCCGCAGCCTTCAGAGTCCAGTAGATGCGAGCGGGGCCACCGAATTCGGTGGGGTCTGCCCCGGAGCCTGCCAAGACCACGGGCGTGGTCCGTTTGAGCCCCAACTCGTTGACCAACTTCTCTAGTTGGGCAATCGGCAGAACCGCACCCGGGGCCTCTTTGGGGCCACGAAGATTGGAGTAGGGGAAGGGCAAGGCCCCCGGAATATGGCCTGCAGCGTAGTTGGGTGTCTTCTGATCGGTCTGGAGCAACTCACGGGTGTCGAGCACGGTGACTCTCTTTTGCTCCACCAGGGGCTTGAGTTGGGCCACGGTGACCACTGGGCCGGGCAGGACCGAGCCAGCGGCACTGGCGATGCCACTGCCAAAGAGAATGAACATAGACGAGACGGCGAGAAGGGCGCGCATGCCAACAACCTTTGATATTTTTTGAGATTGCGTACTCTAGCGATCTCTGCCAATTTCCGCTCATGGCCTCGGGAATAAGCTTATGACTTTCTCTCGGGAGCCCTACCATTAGGGGTGCGCAACGAAAGTGAATCGATGAAGACTGAGCTCGAATCCGCCATTTTTGGCGGCGGCTGTTTCTGGTGCCTGGAGGCCGTCTTCCAGCGAATCACTGGCGTGCAAGAGGTGGAGTCGGGCTACTGGGGCGGCATTGTTGCCGCCCCCAGTTATGAGCAGGTCTGCTCGGGCCGCACTGGCCATGCCGAGGTGGTTCGTTTGCGTTTTGATCGCAACAAGATTGATTACACCGATCTGCTCAGTGTTTTCTTTTCAATCCATGACCCCACCACCCTGAATCGGCAGGGAAACGACACGGGCACTCAGTATCGGTCGGTGATTGTGGCGCTCAAGGATGCGCAGATGCAGGCGGCCAAGAAGGCAATGGCCGATTACTCAAGAGACAATCCCAAGGCGGGCCGTGTGGTGACTGAGTTGCATGAGTTAACAGAGGAAGAGTGTTTTGGCGTGGGCGCACTCACCCGCGTGAAGTTCTGGCCCGCCGAGAGTTATCACCAGAATTACTTCAACCGCCACCCCGCCGAGCGCTACTGCGTGTTTGTGGTTGCCCCCAAGGTCATTCATGCCGAACAGGCTTTTCCTGGGATGTTGGCGCAGCAGGACTAAGGCGCCAGCCGCACCCACTAAGGCGCCAGCCGCACCACCTCCCAAGTCTTGGCAAGCTGGCTGAACCGGTACTGCAGCCGATCGTGAAGTCGAGAGCGGCGGCCCTGCCAAAACTCAAAGCGGTCGGGCACCAACTGGTAGCCCCCCCAATTGGCAGGCCGCGGCGGATGCTCACCGAGTGTGGCCTTCATCGACTCGTGGGCCGACTCCAACCACTGCCGACTCTCAATGACTTGTGACTGCGGTGAGGCCCAGGCGCCGAGCTTGCTGCCCAGTGGGCGCTCTGCGTAGTAGCGCTCGGACTCCTCGGCCGAGAGCCGGCCCACCTTGCCGTCGATGCGAATCTGTCGCTCGAGGTCGGGCCAGAAGAAGACCAGACTGGCATAGGGCTGGGCCATGAGTGCTTGGCCCTTGGCCGAGTCGTAGTTGGTGAAAAAACTCAGCCCCTGCTTGGAGACATTGCGCAGGAGAACGATTCGCCCAGTCGGTCGGCCATCGGGAGCCACGGTGCAGAGTGTCATGGCATTGGGCTCTGGCACCTGCGATTGAATGGCCTCATCGAGCCACTTCTGGAGTTGGTCGGTGGGATCTTGGGCAAGGTCGGGGGTATCGAGACTCGCCAGGGCGTAGTCACTTCGAAGGGATCGGATATCGGTCATGCCTGTTTGGGAGATGGTGAGAAGACCCCAGCAGTGTAAAGGACTCCCTGGCTTAAACTTCTTCGCATGAAGCCCGTTATTCAGGCAAAAAATGTTCTCGGCACGCAGCTGCAACCCTGCGGGTTCGATCCCCTGACCGGCTTTTTCAGAGACGGCTGCTGCAACACCAGCGAAGAAGACTTTGGGCGACACACGGTCTGTGCTGTGATGACCGACGCATTCTTGGTTTTTTCGGCCCATCGTGGCAACGATCTGAGTACGCCGCGGCCGGAGTTTCGTTTCCCCTGGCTCAAGGCAGGAGATCGTTTGTGTGTCTGTGCTTGCCTTTTGCGAGAGGCGGCCGATGCAGGCGTGGCCCCGCCGGTGGTGCTCGAGTCCACCCACGAAAAGGCCCTTGAGATTCTCGCCCTGGCCGACCTCCAATACCACGCCTTCCAACTCGCCTAGCTCGGATTCGCCCGACCGCGTCATCCCGGTCTGCCCCTCAATGTGGGCGATAATCTCGACATGAATTACGAGCTTCACCCGGTCACGCCGTTTGCCCA
>DAIPXU010000097.1:0-5152 GCA_036783055.1 Burkholderiaceae bacterium
CAGTTGGTTAGAGCAGAGGACTCATAATCCTTTGGTCGTAGGTTCAAGTCCTACACGGCCCACCATTCTCAGAGCCCCTTCGGTTTTGCGAACCAAGCGCCGAGCCCCAGCACCAACCAACCGGCAATAAAGCTTGCGCCCCCGAAGGGGGCCAAAGCGCCCCAGCTTGCGTTGTCTGTGAGAGCCCGCAGGTAAAGGCCTCCACAGAATAGAAGGCAGCCACCGACGAAAAGCAGGCCAGAGAAAATCGCAATGCGACGAATCGTGGTGAAACTGGTCAAGACGCCGCAGACCAGAACGGCCATTCCGTGAATGAGTTGGTAGCGCACCCCGATTTCAAACCAAGCCACCAACTCTGGGGCGACCAATCGAGACAAGCCGTGGGCGGCAAAGGCGCCGGCTGCAACAGCGGTGGCCATGAGAAGGCCACCAATGAGAAGAAATGCACGGGTCCATATCGAGGGCATGATGCGATTATGAATCAGCCCTTGAACGCCTCGTTCAGTGAACGGGTGCGCGCTCCCTCACGCCCCGCAGCACCTGGCTGAGCGTCTCGAACTCGCGGGCCACACGCTCGTAGAGTTCGTTGATTGGACGACTGGCGATGGCGGCACTGCTGTATGCAATCTGGCCCATGCGTTGGTAATAGTCTTGCGCGACAAGCTTGGCCCGCTTCACATCCCAGGCGTCGACAAATAGACAGTTGTCGCCAATCTGCAGGAAGTCCTCTTGCGTTCGTGCACGCGGGAACTCAAGACAGATGATCTCTGGCGGCATCTTCGAATTGCGAAAGTTGCGCGCCATCATGTGCACCAAGTAAGCCTCCAGGTCATCCTTGAGGTAGACCTCGGTGCGGCCCTCGGCCTCCATGACCAAGTCCCAGCTTGCTTTGATATAAGGCTGCCAATCCATCTGCACTCCCTTCATTGCAATCAAGCACACCGAACATTAAGCAAGTTCTGTGCTTCGATCAATCAAAGTTGGGACGCAGAGACGACTAATAGCAACCGCTCTAGTTGAGTGCTGATCCTCCGAATCGTTCGGCCGATGAGCGCCCCCAAAGCGATCGATAGGGCTCGGGCAGTGTGCTGGTGTCGCCGGAGAGAAGGCTGCCCGGCGCAATACGGGTCAACTCTGTTGAGAGCGGGGTGGCCGGCCCGCCCTTCTGTCGCACCATGATCATATCGGCGGTGATCTCACTGGTCTGCCGCAGACCGGCCGCACCCATGAGCTCGGCAAGGTTGTGCATGGTGTTGGAGTGAAAATTGAAAACCCGCGTGGCCTTGTCGGTGACCACCAGCGCCTTTTGTCGATGGGAATCCTGCGTGGCCACGCCCGTGGGGCAGTGATC
Source organism: Burkholderiaceae bacterium (assembly GCA_036783055.1). Lineage (GTDB taxonomy): Bacteria > Pseudomonadota > Gammaproteobacteria > Burkholderiales > Burkholderiaceae_A > Hahnella. The sequence continues at coordinate 1,352 of DAIPXU010000097.1, forward strand.
GGTGTGGCAGGCCCGGGACTGAATGCAGCCCAGGGCAAACATGAAGCCCCGTGCGGAGTTGCACCAGTCCGCACCATGGGCCAGGCACCGTGCGATGTCGAAGGCCGAGATCACTTTCCCGGACGCGCCAATTCGCACCTGATCACGAAGCCCGACGCCAACCAGTGTGTTGTGAACGAGCTGAAGGCCGTCTCGGAGTGGCATGCCCATGTGGTCTGCAAACTCGATGGGCGCGGCACCGGTGCCACCCTCGGCGCCATCGACCACGATGAAATCCGGAACAATACGGGTCTGCAACATGGCCTTGACCAGACCGAACCATTCCGCGGTCTGGCCCACGCAAAATTTAAAGCCCACGGGCTTTCCACCGCTTTTTTCTCGAAGAAGGCCAATAAACTGCATGAGCTCAGTGGGCGTGTTGAACGCCGAGTGGGCTGCAGGCGATACGCAGTCCTGGCCCATGGGCACGCCTCGGGCTGCCGCAATCTCGGCGCTTACCTTTGCAGCAGGCAATACTCCACCATGCCCCGGCTTGGCGCCCTGAGAGAGCTTGATTTCGATCATCTTCACCTGGGCGTCCTGTGCCTGCTCGGCAAAGCGTTCGGCATCGAACTTGCCATCGGCGGTGCGACAACCGAAATAGCCCGAGCCAATCTCCCAGATGAGATCGCCGCCGTAACGGCGGTGGTGAACAGAGACACTGCCCTCCCCCGTGTCGTGGGCGAAACTGCCCATCGCCGCCCCTCGGTTGAGGGCTTGAATGGCATTGGCCGAGAGAGACCCAAAGCTCATCGCTGAGATATTGAAGACGTAATTGGAGTAGGGCTTCTTGCAGGACTGTCCGCCGACCTGGACTCTTAGGCTGGTGTGCTCCACATGAATGGGTGACATCGAGTGGGCAATCCACTGGGCATCGTTGGCGTAGAGGTCCTTAATGGTTCCAAAGCCGCGCTTGTCGTTTTGAATCTTTGCGCGGGCGTAGACCATTGCGCGTTGGTTGCGCGAGAAGGGCAATTTCTCCTCGTCGCCTTCCATAAAGTACTGGCGAATCTCGGGGCGGATGTATTCGAGCGCATAGCGCAGCCGACCAGTGAGGGGGTAGTTTCTGCGCACCGCCTGTTTCTGTTGTTGAACGTCTTGCCAACCAAGAACAAAGAGGCCGGCAAAGAGCAGTGACAACCAAGGCGAGTAAGTCAGCGCTGCAATGGCCAGGGGCGCCATCGCCAGCCATGGCCAGTAACGAACATGAAGGAAATCTTTCACAGCGGACTCCGAGGAACCTGGGGGCTTGACCTTGCCCAAGCCCAGGAACTTTGGATATTCAGGTTTCCCCCAGCCATGGCAAACTTCCGGGCATGGAAGACTTCAAGAAAGCCCTGGCAATCGTTGCCACGCTGGTGGTTGTGGTGATTGTCGGCGCCTTTGTCTGGACGCTATTGGAGGATGTGGGCCCGCCACGCCCTGTCACGGTGAAGGTCACACTGGTGAACAAGTGTGAACTCACCGATGAGGTCTTCATGGTGAAAGTGATGCCCCATGGCGCCACTGCTGTGTTTCATAACAAGGTGGCTGTGGTCGAGGCGATGAGCAATCAGCGCGTCAAACTCGTGGCGAATTCGAAGTACCACGACTTCCAGTTTGAGGGGGACGAAGACACCGCCGCCCCCTCAATGACCTTAACGGCCCACTGCGATTCGAATTCCCGCTTTGATAGCACCGCCAAGAGCATGCGCAAGGCCTTCGACTAGCAATCGGTCTCCGACCCACAAGGCCTGAAACGTTCCCAGGCCAGTTACCGAAGAGTTAGGAAGCCAGTCGCACCGATGGGCGCTGCTGCTCACCCAACATCTTGGGAATGCTGCCCCAGGCGCTCTGAATCTCAGCCATCAGGCTGGTGACTTCGGCCAGGGCCTCTAGGTCATTGTGCAGGTTCACATGCAGCAGACGTCGGGTCATGTAGCCATAGAGCTCGTCGAGGTTGCGGGCGATCTCGCCACCGGCCTCGAAGTCGAGCGCACTCTGAAGGCCCAAAACAATCTTGCTTGCTCGGCCAAGACTCTTGGATTTCTCTTCAATCGCGCCCCGACGAATCTGACCCTCGGCGGCCTTGAGGCTCTCCATGAGCCCATCAAAGAGCATCTGAATGAGCTGAACGCTGTCGGCCGTGGCCACACCGGTGGTGACTTTCACATCACCGTAACTCTCGATTGCTTTTCTCATCTGGCGCATGTCTTGTTCCTTTTTAATCGAACGGGGCTTCTTGCCCTACATGCTTGGTATCGACCGAATACTGCTCTGCTTTAGTCGAACTCGCGGGCCCGGACACAACTCCCAGGGCCGGGATGTCCCTAAGCGGGCTGGGCTTCGGCCCGCTGGGGAACAGGTGCGCCGCCCTCGGTAAGGGCTTCGGCTGGAGCGCCTTCCATGCCCAAAGCAGGTGGGCTCTCGGGCTCCCCGCCCTGGCCGGGCAGGTGAATGAGTCGTTTGGCCCAGTCGGTGGCGTTGGCGTCCACCTCGGTTCTCTTGAAGAGGACCTCGAGGGTCTCGGACAGGGACTTGCGCACCGAATCGAGGTTCTTCTCTGTGACGGTGGCGCTGTCGAAACCGGCCTGGTAGATGGCGTCGGCATGTTGTTGCGGAATCCAAGACGAGACGATTCCTCGCAAACCCTTGATTTTTCGACGATTGGAGGCCGGCTTGGGCCCCCCGGCCGCTGCGTGCTCCGCGCCTTCGGCGATCAACTCGGTCACGTGCTTGGTCAGAATGACGCCGTAGCGCGGGCGCAGCTCTTGGATCTTTTCGGGCTCGACCCCCTCCACCGGCTTGCCGGTCATCCCGTCCCAGAGCCGCTTTCCCTGAAGGTTCCCAAAGGTCATGTCGATCCGGTCTTCCTGCAGGGCCTGCGCGTCGGCCTGGGCCTCGGCCTGCTCATTGACTGGGTGGTCTTCCTGGGTGCCGTTGGCCGCGGACGACTGCTCGGAGCCAGGCAAGGCCAGAGCATTCAGACTATTGAGTTCCGCAACGGGCAATGGAGGAGCAACGGCCTGGTGAACTGCGCGAACGTGGTCCACCACCATGAGCATCAGAATGACGACCACGGCAAGCAGAATCAAGATAGAGAACAAAATCACCGAATCCATGGCCAGCCCCTAAGTAGCAATCAGTCGGTCACGCCATCATCTAAGACGCGATCCCGTTGAGAAAGGTTTCGGACATCAAAGCTGATTCTTGAGCGACTGGCGCTGACCGAGTGGGAGGCGCTCGCGCAACCGTGGCGGAGGCAGGCGGGCGGATGGCCCTCCGTTTGATTACTCCTCCTGGTCGCCGTCTTCGCTCTCTTCGGCGAGTTGCTCTTTAAGGAAACCCAGCGCCTCAAATGGCTGTTCGAGGCGCAGCTGTTCCGAGATTTTGTCGGCCACGGCTTGGGCGAGCGCAATGGCCTGTTCGGCAGAGATTTCCTCGAGTTGATATGCGGCCCCGATTTTGAAGACCTCTTCGGCGGCCTCGAGCGGAATGTAGGCCCAGATTTCACCGTTGACCGACTTGATCTGTTGAAACGCCTTTGGGGCGGGGGCCTTGGGCGTGTCTTCCCCGGCGGCCAGGGCAACCATGCAGGCCTCGGAGTGGTCGGCTGTTTTTTCAGCACCTTCGATAAAGGTCTTGTCGAGTACGGCCCGGCAACGCAGAGAAATGCGAATTTGAGTGGCCCGACCCTCACGGGTCTCAAAGTCAGCGATACAGGCTTCATCAAACTCCTGCTTGGCCTTGAGCAGCTACTCAAACTCGAAATTACCAAACAGC
>DAIPXU010000098.1:0-4949 GCA_036783055.1 Burkholderiaceae bacterium
AGAGACCCGAGGAGTTCGTCGCGGAGATACTTGAGATCTGCGTCGAGATGGGCGGCAACGTAACAGGAGAGCATGCTGTGGGCATCGAGAAAATCAAGACCATGTGCGTGCAGTTTTCGCCGCAAGAGCGCATGAGCTTCTTCGCCATCAAGCGCGCATTCGATCCCGAGGGATTGCTCAACCCCGGCAAGGCCATCCCCACTCTCTCGCGTTGTGCAGAGTATGGGCGTGAGCATGTCCACAGGGGCGCGCTTCGTTTCCCTGAGCTCTCGCGTTTCTGATCCATGGCCGAAGAGGTGGAGCAAGCCGAGCGAGCGGAGCAGACTGAACGAGCCGAGCAGTGGCTTATAGCCACCCGCGAGTGCCTGGCGCAGGCGCGCCTTGAGCGGCAGACCATTCGCATCGAGGGCCATGGGAGCAAGGCCTTCTATGGCAACCCGGTGTCTGCAGATCGGGTTCTCTCAACCTTGGGCTATGCCGGTGTCGTTGATTACGATCCCACCGAGTTGGTGGTCGTGGTTCGCGCTGGCACGCCGATTCTCGCGCTTGAGTCGCTTCTTGAATCGCGCGGTCAACGCCTTGCCTTTGAGCCACCGCGATTTGGGTCAGGGGGCGGAACCGTCGGTGGAATGATTGCTTCGGGCTTATCGGGCCCGGCGCGTTGGATGTCGGGTGCCTGCCGCGACTTTGTGTTGGGCATGACCGTAATGAACAGCCAGGGTGATTTGCTCCGCTATGGCGGAACCGTAATGAAGAATGTGGCGGGCTACGACCTGGCGCGGCTTCACACCGGTGCATTGGGAAGCCTGGGCATTGTTCTCGATGTGGCCTTGAAGGTCTTGCCCCTGCCTGCAGCCCGTCTGAGCCTTGAGTGGTCTTGCCCTGAGGACGCAGCTCGAGAGGCCCTCAACGAGTGGGCAGCCAGGCCATTGCCGTTGTCTGCATCTGCATGGATTCCGAATCAATTGGGTGGGCTCGATGGCACGCTTCGACTCCGCCTCTCCGGTGCCCGGGCCGCGGTCGACGAGGCCGCCAATGCGTTTTGTCAGTCTCCGCAGGGTCGACTGGGCCTGGCCCGGCCACTCAAGAACGCCGCCGCCGATGCTTTCTGGCTGAGCATTCGAGACCAAACCCATACCGCGTTTCATTCGTCTCTGCCCCTTTGGCGGGTCAGTCTGCCAGCGCGTTCAGAGGGCCATGCCGATTTCTCGCCCATGCTGGTTGAGTGGGGCGGGGGCCTGCGTTGGATTGCGACCAATCACTCGGCGCAGGCCGTGCGCGCCTTCGCGGCCGATCGGTCTGGGCATGCTGCGCTTTATCGGCCCGGCCAGGGACAGGCGCTTCCTTCAGACGGAGTCTTTATGCCGCTCGAGCCTGTGATTGACCGATTGCATCAGAGAATTCGCGAGGAGCTCGACCCCATGGGCCTTCTTAACCCCGGGCGACTGAGCCCGGCCATGGCCAGGGCCGCATAGGAGAGCACGTGGAAGTCCAGCTCGCATCATGGTTGCAAGGCAGCGCAACGGGTCAACGCGCGCAAGAGATTCTTCGGCGGTGCGTTCACTGCGGATTCTGCACGGCCACCTGCCCCACCTATCAGTTGTTGGGGGATGAGCTCGATGGCCCTCGGGGGCGCATCTACTTGATGAAGGAGTTGGTCGAGGGCGCGGCAGTGGGCCGCGCCACTCAGCGCCACCTGGATCGCTGCCTTACTTGTCGCAATTGCGAGACCACCTGTCCCTCGGGGGTTCAGTATGGGGAACTCGTTGACATTGGGCGAGAACTCATCGAAGAGCGGGTCAAGCGACCCCTCAGTGAAGCGTGGACGCGTGGAGTCCTTCGGTGGTTTTTGCCCTCGGTGCTTTTTGCGCCTGCCTACCGCTTGGGGCTGCTCTTTCGGCCCCTTCTACCCAAGGCCATTGCCTCCAAGCTCGTTGTCTCTCGCAAGCCCAGGCCACTGCCCCCAAAGGGGCAAGGCAAGAAGGTGATCATGTTGCGGGGTTGCGTCCAGCCGAGCATGTTGCCCAATGTCGATGTCGCGACCGCACGTGTTCTTGCGGCCATCGGATTGGAGGCGCGCTGGGAAGAGGGGTCGGGTTGTTGTGGCGCCGTTCGTCAGCACCTGTCCGATCCGCACGGCGCACTCAATGATGCGCGACGCAACATCGATGCCTGGTGGCCATCCATCGCAGAGGGAGAGGTCGAGGCCATCATGGTCAATGCCTCGGGCTGTGCGGTCATGGTGAAAGACTACGGCCGGTTGCTTGCCGAAGACCCGGCCTATGCAGAGCGAGCAGCCGCGGTCTCTAGGCTGGCGGTCGACCCTATTGAGTGCCTTGAGCCGCATATGGAAACGATTCGTCAGAAGCTCTTGAAGAAGGGAATCAATGACACGGCGATTGCTTATCACCCGCCTTGCACGCAGCAACACGGCATGCAGATTCGGGGTCGGGTGGAGACGTTTCTAAGGTCGATTGGTGCCTCGCTGGTTTCATTTGGCGATGGCCATCTCTGCTGTGGGTCGGCAGGAACCTACTCGGTGCTCCAGCCAGATATTGCCAAAGCGCTACGCGATCGGAAACTCTCGGCGATTCAAGCCGCCCGTCCGGACCTCATTCTCTCGGCCAATGTTGGGTGTATTTCGCACTTGGCCTCGGACGCAAGGGTGCCGGTGATGCATTGGTTGGAGTGGCTCGACGACCAACTCACGCAGGACTGAGGCAGCCCAAGACGCGTGGACCGCTCGCACCCGTGACGGCCGGAACGTTGCCGGGCTGGCCCGATACATAGCGCCAGGCGAGCCAAGCAAATGCCGCCGACTCGACAGACTGGCTTGGCCAACCAATGGCATCGGTGGGGGCCACGGGGCATTGAGTGGCCTTTTCAATGGCGGCCATGAGAACCGGATTGCGACTACCACCGCCGCATACCCAGATTGAATCGATTGAGGCTGCTTGGCCCTCCGTTCGTCCCTCTGCATGGACTGCACTCTGGACGTCCTGTTTCAAACTGCCCAAGAACTCTTTAACCGCCCGGGCCACCGATTTCGCGGTCAACTCCACAAGCGTCCGCTGGACATCCTCCGCTCGAAGCGATTCGGATGAATGACCTGGTAGGCGACGAATTTCACTCTCTAGCCAAGAGAGGTTGAACAACTCTCGGCCCGTGCTCTTGGGCCCCACCGGCCTCTGAAAGTAGGGAGCCGCAAGCATTTGTTCAAGAAGCACGGGGATGCAACTGCCATTGCCAGCCCATTGGCCATCGCGGTCAAAGGAAGTGCCCATCTGTTTGAGGCACCACTGATCGAGAAGGGTGTTGGCCGGACCAGTATCGAAGCCCCCGATGACCTCCACGTCGTTGGTCTTGGTCGTGCGCAGCAGAGTGATGTTGGCAATGCCACCCAGATTCAGCACGCCGTGGATTGAAGGCCCATTGGATTGCGTGGCATCCGAGCGGCGACGGTGGGCTCTGACCATGGCTGCGTGGAAGGGTGGGACCAGGGGCGCGCCCTGGCCGCCTGCTGCCATGTCTCGATTGCGAAAATCAAAGACCACATTGATTCCTGTCTGCTCGGCCAGGCGGGGCGCCTGAATGAGTTGGAGGCTCATGCCGTGTTCGGGCCGATGCAGGATCGTCTGCCCATGGGCACCAATGGCAGTGATGTCCTGGGGAGCCTGTTGGGTCTGTTTAAGAAGTCTCTGGACCAAACTTGCCATGGCGTCGGTTAGCAAGCGTGTTACCACGAGCGAGCGCTCAATGGCTTGGGGGGTCTGGGGATCTAGAAGGGCCTCAATGTCCTTGCGAAGGGCAATGGGGATCTCTGCAGATTCGGTGGCGATTCGAACGGGATCTCCACCACCGGGATCGATATCGACCAGACTGGCATCAATCCCATCGAGACTGGTGCCTGACATGAGGCCGATGAACTTCACGCTCAGTTGTTCCGAGCGGTATTCACGCTGTCGAGCAGGGACAAGCGCTTGCGAAGATCGGTGGCCACAGTTTTGAAGGAGGCGAGTTGGTCACCGGTTAGGCTTGGAATCTGTGGGTTTTCCTTCGTGATGGCAGTCGGATCGACTGAGCGACCGTAGATGCGAAACTCGTAATGCAGATGCGGTCCGGTGGCCCAGCCGGTTGATCCCACATAACCGATGACCTCGCCCATTCGAACGCTCTGGCCGGGCCGGGGTCGGCCCGCATAGGACGAGAGGTGCGCATAGTAGGTGGAGTAGCGTTGGTTATGACGAATCTCAATGGCATTGCCATAGCCACCGTTGCGTCCCACCTCGACGATCTCTCCATCTGCAACACTGCGAACCGGCGTGCCTGTCGGTGCGGCGTAGTCGACACCGCGGTGGGCCCGTGGATCACCAAAGAGGGGATGGAGTCGAAAGTTCGTAAAGCTCGAGGTGACCCGTGTGAAACGAAGTGGGGCTGCAAGGAAACCGCGTTTGACCGATTTTCCTTCGGCGTCGTAGAAGTTGCCTTTGGTGCCATCGGGGTTGTAGTACAAAGCCTCATAGGTTTCACCAGAGGCCTCTAAGCGAACGGCGATCAGGCGGTAGTTGCCAATGTCCCTTCCTGCAAGTTTCTGGCTCTCATAAATTACGCGAACCTTGTCACCTGCGTTGACTTGGCGACGAAAGTCGAGGTCGGATTCGAAGAGGCTGACAATCTCATCGGTGATGACATCGGGCACCCCGGCCTGGTCCATCGCGCCGAAAAATGATTGACCCACCACAACGGAGCGGTGTTCAACGGAGATCTCGGTGCCCATGCGGGCTGTTTTGATCTCGAACTGATTTTCTCCCGTGCGCTCAATGACCCATGCGTCCATGCCGCTGATCAGTCGCAGCCGCAGCAGCCGGCCCTGAAGGTCTGTATAGGCGAAAGCGATTCGCCCTTGGTTGGCACGCTAGACCGCTTGGTTCTGGCGTTCCTTCTTCAAT
>DAIPXU010000099.1:0-4940 GCA_036783055.1 Burkholderiaceae bacterium
GGGCCTGCTCGAAGGAGCGCATCGGTACGGAGGAGTTTGCACTTCAGATCGAGGCCTGGTTAAGTCCGGGCGTCCAAGCAGGGCTGCTCTTTACCGCGCTTGGGGGGGCCGCCGTCTCATTTCTCGGTCCTGCACGCCTGTGCATCTTGGGATTGCTCCTGGCGGGACTGCTTGCAGCGCTCTCTGCGGGCCTACCCATGACTCAGTCAGGCAATCTCGGAGAGCCCCTCCTTATCACTCCAAGAGGCGAGTGGGCCAATTTAAAGAGTCTCGCAAGTTGGGCGGCAGATCTCTGGCCATTTGCCTCAGCGGCATGGCTGGCCCTTTGGCTATCCCGAACACATCTGATGCGCGGTCTTGGAGTCCGTCGGCTTAAACTATGACCCATGGGAATCTATAAGCACCACGTGTTTTTCTGCATTAACCAGAGAGAAGGCGGCGCCGACTGTTGTAACAACTGTGGGGGCTCCCGCTTGCAAGCCTATGCCAAGGAGAGGGTTCAATCCCTTCGGCTCAATGGTCCAGGCAAGGTCCGAATCAACCGGGCAGGCTGCCTCGACCAATGTGACAAGGGCCCAGTTGCGGTGGTCTACCCCGAGGGGGTCTGGTACCAACTCTTTGATGAGTCCGACGTCGACGAGATTATTCAAGAGCACTTGATTGGCGGGCGGCCCGTGGCGCGGCTTCGCATCGCCGATGAACGCTAAGACCGAGATTCTGCTGATTTCCGGCCCAACTGGCCATCTCGAGCTCGCCATCGATCGGCCCGAAGGTCCCGCCGACGGGATCGCGATCATCGCCCACCCCCATCCCCTATTCGGCGGCACAAAAGACAACAAGGTGGTTCAGACCATTGCGCGGGCCATGCTCTCGAGAGGTATGGTCTGCGTTCGGCCGAGCTTTCGAGGCGTTGGGGGCAGCGAAGGGGTCCACGACCATGGCCAAGGCGAGAAGGATGACCTATGGGCCGCATGGCATTGGGCCGAACAGGGCCTTGGGGCCGAGGTGGGGCAGAAACGTTGGCAGGCTGGTTTTTCATTCGGTGCGGTCATCTCGAGCCATCTCGCTGTCGACTGGCACGGTCGACGCAGTGCGATGGGGCTTGCACCCCTCGCGTTGTCTGCCTGTCTCCTAGTGGGTCTGGCCACCGAGAGGATGAGCCCCGCCCCACCAGTTCCTGGTGTAACGCGCATGATTCATGGTGAGGCGGACGACGTGGCAAGCCTCTCAGGGGCGCTTGACTACGCGCGGCCACACCACCAGCCCATTTTGGTGCTGCCCGGGGCAGGCCATTTTTTTCACGGTCTGCTCATCGAGTTGCGAGAAATGATCCTCACGAGTCTCTCCAATGCCTAGGAATCCCAGAAGAGCCCTCCTCTCCGAGGTCCTTCAATGCAGCCTTCTGGCCGCGGGCATTTGGGGTTTCCCACAAACAGTCTCTTCCCAGGCCCTAGCAAACAACTCAAAGGCTGGGGCCGAGCCAGACTGGCCCGTTGCCAATCCTGTCACGGCAAAAGCTTGGATCCTCGTAGACCTCACCACGGGGCAATCACTGGCCGGCCAAGAGGACGGTCGCCCCATCGAGCCCGGAGGGCTCACCTCGATGATGACGGCCTACCTCACACTCGCGGCACTTCGAGACCGGCAGCTTCGAGCACAGCAGGTGGTGCCCGGGCCCGATCCCGCAAGCGTTCCGGCGGGCCCGAAAATGTTCTTGCCGCAGTCGGGTGCCACGGTAAAGGAATTGCTTGTTGGTGTCTTCTTGATTGGTGCACTCGATGCAGCCATTGCCCTGGCAAACGCGATTGCGGGTGGGGAGGAGCAATTTGTGGCTCTGATGAATGAAACAGCCCGCCGCCTGGGCATGGAGTCGACTCGTTTTGTAAATGCAACAGGCGCTCCAGGGGCTTTGGGCGCGGGCAGTACAGGCGGCAATACGAGGCCCGTTACCACTGCACGAGATCTCGCCTTGCTCGGATTGCGCACTTACCAAGAGTTTCCCGATGTTCTACAGATCACCACCCAGCGCGAGTTTGTCGCCAATGGCATTCGTCAGACCAACCGCAACCGCCTGCTCTGGCTCGACCGGAGCGTCGACGGCTTTCTTGCGACCGATCAGAGCTTGGCCTCATCTTGCTTGGTGACTGCCCGCCGTCCGCAGCCCCTTGGGCCGAAAGAACAAATTCAGCGCCGAATCATGCTCGTTTTGCTGGAGTCTAGAAACATTGAGTCGCGTGCCCAGGAGACCCTGGAACTTCTCAATTTCGGGTTTCAACAATTTGACCTGGTCCGGCTCTTTCGGCAGGACGCATTACCTGCCGCAATTGAAGTCTTCAAAGGGGTCCGTCCCAAGGTCAAAACTGAATTCCGACAAGATGTCATGGTTGCAGCCCCAAGGCGTCAGATACCGCTGCTGCGCGCAGAGATGGAGACTGCCCAGGGGCTTGTGGCGCCCGTCACGGCTGGGCAGGCCGTTGGCGCCTTGCGGATCTCGCTCGGAAACCTCGCCATTCATCGGGTCGACCTGGTGGCAGCCGAGTCAATCGAATCGGCTGGCCTACTGGGGCGAGCGATTGACAGCCTGCGACTCATTGTGAGGACACTGCCATGATTCTCGAACCGATGTTTCCCTCAGAGCTGGACCCCTCGGCACCCGCCTTCCTCAATGGGCATTGGACAACGCTGTCAGAGGCAAAGGTGTCGGTCTTAGCCCGTGGCTTTCTCTTTGGTGATGGCGTCTATGAGGTGGTCCCGGTCTACAGTCGGCGGCCCTTTGCCTGGGATCTTCACCTCGATCGGTTGAATCGCAGCCTCTCATCCATTGCCCTGCACTTTGCGCAGCCTTTTGACTGGACTGGACTCGTCACAGAGATGACCAGGCGGGCAAACACGGAGGATCAATTCATCTACATTCAAGTGACGCGAGGAGTGGCCAAGCGCGATCATTCATTCCCTCGCCCTGGCGTATCCCCCACCGTTTTCGCAATGGTCTCACCGCTCAAGCGACCCGGTCAGCAAGATCGAGAACAGGGCCTTCGGGCTATTTGTGCTCCTGATGAGCGCTGGCTCCGGTGCGACATTAAGTCGGTGGCGCTTCTTGGCAACGTACTCGCAAGGGAGGCGGCTGTGGCCCAGGGCGCCCACGAGGCGTTGCTGATTCGAGATGGCCTGCTCACCGAGGGCGCGGCTTCCAACATATGGGTCGTTCGAGATCAACGGCTCATCAGCCCACCAAGGGGTCGGCAGATGCTCGCTGGCATTCGTCTTTCACTCATTCCACAACTGGCCAAGGCGCTCGGCATCGAGGTTGCCTTCGCTGAGGTCCGCGAAGAGGAATTGCTCGAAGCGACTGAACTCATGATGAGTTCGGCCACCAAGGAGCTCTTGCCATTCACGCAGCTGAACCATCAACCCGTGGGAAATGGGCGCCCAGGCCCCATCTACAAGGCGCTGCGTGCGGCCTACGACGAGGCGATTGAGAAACATCGGGTCGCCTGAGCATCAGCCCACCACCCCGCAAGACGGTCTTTATGTCCAACATGCCCAGTAAACCTCCCGGTCGCCCAGAAGAAGGTGCGACCGACCGGGTCTCCCTCTTGACCTTCCCTTGTGCATTCCCGATCAAGGTAATGGGGGAGCGTCGCGATGGCTTCGCCGAGGAGATCATTCGATCGATTGCCGACGAGACCGGCCCGCTCCAAGAGAGCCAGATCGAGATGCGCACGAGTCGGCAGGCGAAGTACCTGGGGCTCACCATCACCGTCAACGCAGAGTCTCAGGCCCAACTGGACCGAATCTATCGAACACTGACTTCGCACCCATGGGTCAAGGTCGTCCTCTAAGTGCCCCTCGCATCCGAGTTTTTCGCGAGGCGGATTATGAGGAACAGGTGGGCCAGATGCAGGAATGGCTGGATCACGCAGAGCCCGACACGCCTGAGGAAATATGGCTCATCGAACACAAGCCCGTCTTCACCCTCGGGCTGGCGGCCGACCCTATTCATGTCATCTCACCCGGTGACATCCGAGTGGTGCAGACCAACCGCGGGGGAGAAGTCACCTATCACGGGCCAGGGCAGTTGGTGGTCTATCCTCTGGTGAATCTGGCGTCCCACGGACTCATGGTGCGTGAATGGGTGCGACTGCTCGAGGACAGTGTTCTGAGCTGGGTTCTCGGCCTGGGGGTGAGTGGTGCCTGCCGATGGCCCGGAGAGCCGGGGGTCTATTTCCCGGTCGATCAGCATCTTGCCAAGTTCGCAGCCCTTGGGCTCAAGATTCGCAGGGGGTTTAGCTCGCATGGGCTGGCCATCAACATAAAGATGAACCTCGAACCCTTTGGTCGAATTCATCCTTGCGGCCATGCGGGCCTCGAGTCAATTGATCTCGCTAGAATGGGCGTGCCACTCGATTGGCAGTCGGCGGCAGAAAGTTTCTCCAAACACCTGATCGAAATCCTCGAGACCACCCGGCCATGACCGACCAAGCACAACGCAGGCACCTCGACCTTGGGCCACAGAAGCCGGCGCCCAAGCTCAAGGGTGCAGCCAAGACCGCGAAGATCCCAATCAAGATCGTGCCCGCGGCGGCGCCCGAAAAGCCCAGTTGGATTCGAGTGAAGGCGCCCTCTCCCAACACGCGTTTTTTTGAAATTAAGTCGATTCTCCGAGCGCATGGCCTTCACACGGTCTGCGAGGAGGCGTCTTGCCCCAACATCGGCGAGTGCTTCGGCCACGGCACCGCCACTTTCATGATCATGGGCGACAAGTGCACGCGGCGTTGCCCTTTCTGCGATGTGGGGCACGGCAGGCCAGACGCACTCAACCCGGATGAGCCGAAGAATCTCGCTGCCACTATTGCCGCTCTGAAGTTGCGCTATGTGGTGATCTCGAGCGTCGACCGAGATGACCTCAGAGACGGGGGTGCACAACACTTTGTCTATTG
>DAIPXU010000100.1:0-4934 GCA_036783055.1 Burkholderiaceae bacterium
GCGATTCGCCCTTGGTGGGCACGCAAGACCGCCTGGGTCTGGCGTTCCTTCTTCAAGAAGGCCATGGCCGCAGGGTCGCGAACCCCCATTCGGCTCAGCAACCTCTCGAAGCTATCACCGGGTCGCACCTCATCTTCTCGTGCCAATTCAAGTCCGTGGGCCTGCAGTGCCTCAAGCTGCTCGGTGAGGGCGGGAAGGGCCACCGGGGCGGTCGTGAGCCGAGACAGTGCCTTGGACTCTGCCTCTGAGAGCGGCGACACACCGAGCGCGGTGACAATCGCCATGGCCAGTCCGAAGCCAGCCGAGCCGAGAATCCAGGTTTTTCGGTCTTTGGGGGTCATGGGAAGTAAAATTCTAACTTTGTGCGCATTTAGGCTCTCATGCAACCCTCGACCCCATCATCGTCTTCCGAACTCAGCCAATCCGTGCGCGAGGCAATGGCCGTGATTCGCCGTGGCGCCGAGGAAATCCTGGTCGAATCGGAGCTCCAAGAAAAGCTCGTGGTCAGTGAGAAGACAGGAATTCCTCTTCGGGTGAAGCTTGGGCTTGACCCGACCGCCCCGGATTTGCATTTGGGCCACACGGTGGTTCTCAACAAACTCCGTCAACTGCAGGACCTGGGCCATCAGGTGGTCTTTCTAATCGGAGACTTCACTGCCTTAATCGGTGACCCGACAGGCCGCAACAGCACGCGGCCGCCTCTGAGCCGAGAGGAGATTGGGATCAATGCACGCACCTACTTTGAGCAGGCCAGCCTTGTGCTCGACCCCGATCGAACCGAGATTCGCTACAACTCCGAGTGGTGTGAACCCCTCGGGGCCACAGGAATGATTCAACTCGCTGCCCAGGCCACCGTGGCCCGGATGCTCGAGCGCGATGACTTCACCAAGCGCTATAAATCGGGCACGCCCATCTCGGTCCATGAGTTTCTCTACCCCCTTATGCAGGGTTACGACTCGGTGGCGCTCAAGGCCGATCTCGAGTTGGGTGGCACCGATCAGAAGTTCAATCTACTCATGGGCCGGGAGTTGCAGCGCAATGCCGGCCAGCCCGCCCAGTGCGTCCTCACCATGCCGCTTCTCGAGGGCCTCGACGGCGTCGAGAAGATGAGCAAGAGCAAGGGCAATACCGTTTCCATCACCGATTCGCCCGACGAGATGTTCGGCAAACTCATGTCAATCAGCGATGCGTTGATGTGGCGCTATTACCTTTTGCTCTCGCGATGCTCGCTTGCCCAGATCGAGGCCCTTCAGGCCGAGGCAAGGGCGGGCCGCAACCCCAGAGACATCAAAGTGGAGCTGGCTTGCGAGATGGTTGAGCGGTTCCACGACCGGGCCGCCGGCTTGCGGGCCCTCGCTAACTTCGAAGCCCGCTTCAAACAGGGAGAGATTCCGGAGGACCTCCCGGTGGTCCGGCTCGACGAGAGTCGGCTTGCGATTGCGCAGGTTCTCAAGCGCGCCAGCCTTGTGCCTTCATCGGCGGAGGCCTATCGCAATATTGAGCAGGGCGGGGTGCGAGTCGACGGTGTGAAGGTAGAAGACCGCGATCTCGAGCTCACGGTCGGGAGTTATGTGGTGCAGGTTGGCAAGCGTCGATTCGCCAGAGTGGAGATTGGTCAGTGAGCAAAGAAACAAGACTTCAATGGTTCGTCTGGATGTCGGTGGCCACCGTCGCCGCGGTCTACTTTTTAATCTTTGTGGGTGGCACGGTTCGCGCCACGGGCTCGGGAATGGGGTGTCCGGATTGGCCCACCTGTTTTGGTCAGCTCATTCCACCCACTTCCGAAGCCCAACTTCCCGCCGATTGGCGAGTTCGATATGCAGATCGGGGTTATGCGGAGGCCGATTTCGATCCCATCAAGACCTGGACAGAGTTCGTCAACCGCCTGGTGGGCGTCACGATCGGCCTGATGTCGATTGCCACCGTCGCCCTCGCCTGGCTTGCTGCTCGGTCCGGTGCAGTCCTACCGAAGGTCGCCTGGGCGGCCACATTCGCCCTTCTCATGGTGATTCTCAATGGCTGGATTGGCTCGATGGTGGTGGCGAGCAACCTTCGGCCTGTCATGGTGTCGCTCCACATGCTCGGTGCCTTCTTTGTCCAGATGGGATTCATCTACGCCCTGGTCTGGTCAAGGCCAGGGCATTTCACGCAGGCCGCAGCGGCATTGCCAACCTGGTTCGCAAAGGCGGTACTGGCGATTCTCTTGGCCCTTGTGGTTCAGATTTTCCTTGGCATTCAGATTCGAGAGAGTGTCGATCTCATCTCTCGAACGGTCGATGAATTGCGGCGTGATGAATGGATGACGGCCGTGCCTTGGATTTTCTATGTGCACCGATCCTTCTCTTGGGTGGTTCTCGCCCTTGTCGGGTGGATTCTTTGGCAGGTCTACCGCTCGGACGCGGCGCGCCAGAACCTTGGAAGAATCACCGCGGTGCTGGTGGCCTTGGTGGTCATTGAGATGTTGTTGGGTGCGGCCCTCAATCACTTGGGCTTTCCCCTGGTGGCCCAACCCCTGCACCTGCTTACCGCCCATCTTATCTATGGCGTTCTCTGGTTTCTCTGGTGCGCCACCAGCGCGGCCCAACGCCCTGCCCCACTCGATACGCAAACAAACGGTTTGTCGTCCCGTTCCCCCCATCTCTCTTCATCACCACTATAGGACCCTACATGTTTGATCGCAGCCAGAGCTACACAAAGACCGACTCAGAACTTGCTGCTGCGATTGCGGCGGAGCACGCTCGGCAGGAGGCCCATATTGAGTTGATTGCCTCAGAGAACTACGCCAGCCCCGCAGTGATGGCCGCGCAGGGCTCGCAACTCACCAACAAGTACGCGGAAGGTTACCCAGGTCGTCGTTATTACGGTGGCTGTGAGCACGTCGATGTCGTAGAGCAACTGGCCATTGATCGTTTGAAAAAGTTATACGGATGCGAGGCGGCCAATGTCCAGCCGCATTCTGGGGCCCAGGCCAACACCGCGGTTTTTCTTGCCTTTCTTCAACCTGGCGACACCATCATGGGCCTCTCGCTGGCCGAGGGCGGGCACCTCACACATGGCATGCCACTCAATCTCTCGGGCAAGTGGTTCAAGGTCGTGCCTTACGGCCTGAATGAGAAAGAGGAAATCGACTACGACCGCATGGAGGCACTGGCGCGCGAGCACAAGCCCAAGCTCCTTATTGCGGGCGCCTCGGCCTATTCGCTCAAAACCGATTGGGCGCGCTTTGCCAAGGTGGCCAAAGAGATTGGTGCCATTTTCATGGTGGACATGGCGCATTACTCGGGCCTCATTGCCGCGGGTGTCTATCCGAGCCCGGTTCCTCACGCCGACATCGTGACCTCGACCACGCACAAGAGCCTTCGTGGACCACGGGGGGGCATCATTCTGATGAAGGCAGAGCATGAGAAGGCCATCAATAGCGCGGGCTTTCCGGGCATACAAGGCGGGCCGCTGATGCACGTGATTGCTGCCAAGGCCGTCGCATTCGGCGAGGCCTTGGAGCCTTCTTTCAAAGTCTATGCCCAACAGATCGTCTCTAATGCCCAGGCCCTTGCCCAAGGCCTTGTGGAGAGAGGCCTTCGAATCGTCTCCGGTCGGACCGAGAGCCACTTGATGCTGGTGGACCTGCGTGCGAAAAAGATCACAGGAAAACTCGCCGAGGCGGTGCTCGGTCAAGCCCACCTCACGGTGAACAAGAACGCCATTCCCAATGACCCGGAAAAGCCAATGGTCACCAGTGGCATTCGATTGGGCACGCCTGCTTGCACCACCCGTGGCTTTAAGGAAGCAGAGATGCGCGAGGTCGCCAACCTCATTGCCGATGTGCTTGAGTCCCCAGAAGATGCATCAGTGATTGGGCGAGTTCGTGCCTCGGTCGAGGCACTCACCGCTCGCTTCCCGGTCTACCGATAGGCGGGCCCTGGACACCGGGGTCTTTCAATGCGCTGCCCCTCCTGTGGCTCGCCCGATACCCAGGTGACCGACACCCGGATGTCCGACGATGGCCTAGAGATTCGCCGCCGCCGCCGATGCCTGGCCTGTGATCGGCGTTTCAAGACCATCGAGCGACTCGAACTCTCGCTGCCGGTGGTGGTCAAGAAGGATGGCTCGAGAAGTGATTTTGATCCCCAAAAGATTCGTTCGAGCATGGGGCTGGCACTTCGCAAGCGGCCGGTTTCATCCGATGTCTTGGAGCAGTCTGCCCGAACCATCGAGGAGCGGCTGGCTGCTTCGGGCGAGCGAGAGGTGGCCTCTCAGCGCATTGGCGAGTTGGTGATGAAGGAGCTTCGTCGGCTCGATAAAGTCGCCTACGTTCGCTTTGCCTCGGTCTACCGAAGTTTTGAAGACATTGCCGAGTTCGAGGCCTTGCTCGCCGAGGTCGGGCCGCGCAAGGCAGCGAGTCGAAGACGCGGGGGCGCGTAACCATGTTTTCTGAGGCCGATGGCCATTGGATGTCCGAGGCCTTGGCACTCGCAGCCAAGGGGCTTTATACAACCGCGCCCAACCCACGAGTGGGCTGCCTCATTGTTCAGTCTGGTCGGGTTGTCGGCCGCGGCTGGCATGAGCGAGCGGGCGAGGCCCATGCGGAGGTAAAGGCGCTTGCCGAGGCGGGGGCGCGAGCAAAAGGGGCCACGGCCTACGTGACATTGGAGCCGTGTGCGCACATTGGCCGAACGGGTCCCTGCACCCAAGCACTCCTCAAATCGGGGGTTTCAACGGTGGTGGCCTCGGTCGAGGACCCGAATCCAGCTGTGTCAGGAAAGGGGTTTGAGCAACTGCGCGCCAGTGGAATTGCAGTGCGAGTGGGACTGCTGGTCCAGCAGGCGGAGGAGATGAATCGAGGCTTCTTCAAACGCATGCGAGAGGGCCGCAGCTGGATGCGAATGAAGTCTGCAGACTCACTCGATGGGCGAACCGCACTGCCAAATGGCTCT
>DAIPXU010000101.1:0-4884 GCA_036783055.1 Burkholderiaceae bacterium
CCGACTCGTGGCCGCCACCAACAAAGACCTCAAGCAGGCCATGCGCGATAAGGCGTTTCGAGAGGACCTCTACTTCCGCATCAGCACTTTCCGCCTTGCCATTCCTGCCTTGCACCAGCGCGCTGCAGACATCCTGCCGCTTGCCGAGCAGATGATCATTCGCTTCTCGGGGGCCCTGGTTGCCCCACGACTCTCCACCCCTGCGCAGCAGGCACTGATTGCTTACCCTTGGCCCGGCAATGTTCGCGAGCTTGAGAATGTGATTCAGCGCGCCATTGTTCTGAGTGGCGGCGAAGAGATCACACCAGACCATTTAATTTTTGATGACCTGACTGGTCTCGATCGGGCGATGCTCTCGGGCTACGCGCAGGCCGAGTTGCCCCTGGCATTTCTGCCTGAGCGGACGAACAACACGACCGAGTGGCAGCACCCGTTCAATGAAGATTCCCGCTCGACTGTGATTCCTTTTGCATCGAACTCCGCGAGCGCATCCAATGGATCTGGAACAACCCATGCGACCAGTGGGCTTCACGCATCAGGCGCCTCGAACCCTTCGGGATCTTCTGCTGGCGCACCAAACGCACTCAACGCTCTGAACGCTCCCAGCGTCCCCATCCGTCTGCACGATGCGGTCAAGAGCAACGAACACCAGATGATTCTTCGCGCAATTGAGGCCGCACCCACCAAGGCCGAGGCCGCCAAGATGCTTGGCATTAGCCCGCGCACCCTGCGCTACAAAATGGCCCAACTGAAAATGGCAGGTGCCGCATGATCGACAAGACCAGCCAGGCAGCGGGCATTGCCGACATGCTCGCCCAGATTCGTGCCTACCAAACACAGGTGCAAAGCAAGGTGGCCCAACCACCGGTGCCTGCATCGTTATCGGGCCCCACCATGGGCCAGATGATTGAGTCGGCCACGCAGTCCATGTTCAACACCGCGGCTGCGAAATCGGCCTCACCGACCATCGCGCCGGGCACCCGTGCGCCCGAGGGTTATGTCGATCCCAACAGCACGGCCGGCCCAAGCCTGCCTCTGCCCGAGGTTCGAAAGCCAAGCTTTGGCGAGGTGGTGCGCAACTCGATTGAGTCGGTCAATGACTTGCAGATGCGCTCATCCGCCCAACGCACCGCCTATGAAAAGGGCGAGGACATTCCGCTGACCGATGTGGTTCTGGGAATGCAAAAAGCATCGCTGGCCTTTGAGGCGACCTTGCAGATTCG
The DNA here is from genome assembly GCA_036783055.1 of Burkholderiaceae bacterium. GTDB lineage: Bacteria > Pseudomonadota > Gammaproteobacteria > Burkholderiales > Burkholderiaceae_A > Hahnella. The sequence continues at coordinate 1,224 of DAIPXU010000101.1, forward strand.
CAACAAGGTGCTCAAGGCCTACGAAGACGTTTTGAACATGCCGGTTTAAAGATTAACTAGGAAACGATCATGGCTGCTGACAATCCATCTCTCCCGAACCCCGGCATGGCCGCGGGCCTGCCCGTGCCCATGGGCGGCGGGGCGGGCAATCCAAACGGTGCGCCTGGCTCTAACGGTGCCAACGGCATGTTCGGAACCGCCGGCGGCGGGGCTTCTCCCAACGGGGCGGGTGCCACTGCGGCCTTGCCCCCTGGCGCAAATTCTGTGGGTGCTGCGGCGGTTAGTGCAGCCCAGGCCGCTCAGGCTGCTGCTGCGCAGGCCGCGGCGGCTGTCGCAGGCGGTGCGGCGGGCCTAAAACGCACCATTGAAAACATTCCAGCCGTTCAGCAGTCGCCCACCGTGAAGATGATTCGCGAGGCCTTGAACCAGCAGTCGGTGAAGAAAGCGGTGCCAGGCTTGATTGCCTTCTTTGTGTTGGTCTTGTTCCTGGTTCTCTACAGCATGATGCAGCCGCCGGCCTCGCCCCCTCGGGCATTGATGCCTGGCATGAGCGAGACCGATTCGCAGGCAGCCGTTGAGGCCTTGAAGGCGGCCTCCTTCGATGTGAAGGTGGACCCCCAGTCGGGCAACCTGATGGTTCCTGGCGACAAATACCACGAGGCCCGCATTTTCCTGGCCTCTAAGGGCATTCCCAAGCAGCCACTGCCCACGGGAATCGACTCCCTGAGCAAAGAAAACGCCATGACCACGAGTCAGTTCATGGAGCAGGTTCGCTACATCAAGGCCCTTGAGAATGAGCTCGCATCGAGCGTGATGCAGATTGGCACCATTCAGGCCGCGCGCGTTCACCTGGCCCTGCCCAAACAGAGTGTCTTCGTGCGCGACCGGGCCCTGCCCAAGGCATCGGTGGTGGTCACCCCCCAGCAAGGCCGCGCCGTCACCAGCGGCCAGGTCGATGCCATTGTTCACTTGGTCTCATCCAGCGTGCCTTACCTGGCGGCCCAGCACGTGTCTGTGGTCGACAACCTGGGCAATCTGCTCACCGATCGCAAAGAGAACACCCCCATGGGAATGACATCGGCCCAACTCACCCACAAGCAGCATGTGGAGGAGGTCTATCGGGCCCGCATTCTGGAGATGTTGATTCCTGTGTTGGGCGAGCCCAATGTTCGCTCGCAGGTTGATGTGACCCTGGACTTCACCCAGGTGGAGATGGCCACCGAGGATTTCGACAATGCCAAGACCGGCCCCAAGACCCGTTCAGAGGTGTTGGCCGAGGACCGCAGCCAGAAGATCAACGCCGAGGGGGTGCCGGGCTCCATCACCAATGCGCCCCCGCCGCCAACCGACACAAACCTGGCCACGGGTGCCTCTGCACAAGATGCCTTGGAAGAGAACACCACGCTCTCCAAGCGCGCAACCCGAAACTATGAGATCGACAAGACGGTTCGGTATATCCGCAACCCCTTGGGTGGTGTCACGCGTGTCTCGGTGGCGGACGTGGTCTATGAAAAGCCGGATATGAAAGATGCCGATGGCACGACCATTCCCCACCACAATGATTCGGTTCATGGCTATTCCGTCGAGGAACTCGAGCGCCTGACCAACCTGGTTCGCGGGGTGGTGGGCTACAAGGAAGGCCGCGGCGATGTGGTGACGATTGTTCCCACTCGGTTTGCGCCGGGTGAGGAGGCCAAGCCTTGGTATGCCGACGATGCCGTGATGCAAAACATGAAGATCTTGATTGCCGCTCTGATCTTCCTGATTATTCTTCTCACGGTGGTTCGCCCAGTGATTAATCACCTCACCGGCAAGAGCATGGACATGGAAGAGATGGCCCGCCTGCAGGCCGAGCAAGAGGCCGCCGAGCTTGCCGCCTTGGCCGCCCTGCAGCCGCCGCCTCCCACAGCCTTGCTCGAGGGCCAGGGCCAGCAGGACGCCAATGGCGTGCAACTTGGGCCCGATGGCCAGCCGCTTGATGGTGTGCAGCTGGGCCCCGATGGCCAACCACTGCCCGCCGATCAGCAGGCCTCGAATACGGAACTCTCGGAGGCAGAAATGGGAATGATTGAAATTGGAGAGGGCGAGAGCCTGGAGGAAATCAAGGCCAAGCTCAAACCGAAGAAATCTTCGATTTCCATCGATATGCTCAACACGGCAAACTCTTATGATGACAAGGTGGCACTCATACGCTTCCTGGTCTCGGAAGATTCCGGCCGGGTGGCAACCGTTCTCAAGAACATGATGCGCCCTGCTGCGGGCTGATAGAGGGATAGAGACATGCCTGAAGAAGCCAAAAAAGACGACAAGGCGGTGGCCACCGTCCCGGCGGTGCCGGGTGGCCCCGAGCCCCTGCCCGATTCCGTTCGAGAAGAGATCGAGGCGCTTAACACCACCCAGCGTGCCGCGGTGCTCATGCTGTTGCTCGGTGAGCAGCAGGCCGCCGACATCATCAAGTTCCTCAACCCCAAAGAGGTTCAGGCTCTGGGTGCGGCCATGACCTCGGTCGCGGACCTCTCGCAAGAGGCCATCACCGCCGTGCTCGATGACTTCATCTCAACAATTAAGAAACAGACCAGCCTGGGTCTGGGCAGCTCTGACTATGTCGAGAATGTGCTCAAGCGAGCCCTGGGTGAGGACAAGGCGGCCTCGGTCTTGAGCCGAATCATGCCCGGCGCCTCGAGCAAGGGCCTGGAGATTCTGCGTTGGATGGATGCGCGATCCATCGCCGACATGATTCGACTCGAGCACCCCCAGGTGATCGCCATTATTTTGTCGGTCTGCGACTACGACGTGGCTGCCGATGTACTCACCTTCTTGCCCAATGACATACGACCCGAGGTGATTCGGCGCGTCGCTGCACTCGAGACCGTTCAGCCCTCGGCCATGCAAGAACTTGAAGTGATCATGAAGGAACAGTTCTCCAAGAGCTCCTCTGCAAAGTCTTCGAGTTTTGGGGGCATTAAGGCCGCTGCAAAGATCATGAACTTCACCAAGAGTGACCTGGAGTCAGCCATTCTTGGTGGCCTCAATGAACTCGATGCCGATATCGCGATGAAGGTTCAGGACAACATGTTCTCCTTTGAGAACCTGGTCAGCATCGACAACCGCAGCGTCCAGACGCTCATGCGCAATGTGGAGCAGGAGATGCTGATGGTTGCTCTGAAGGGCGCCACTGAGCCCGTCAAAGAGAAGTTCTTTGGCAATATGTCTACGCGGGCCCGCGCCATGTTCATCGACGAGATGGAAGCACGCGGCCCCTTGCGGATTACCGATGTGGAGGATGCCCAGAAGGCCATCATGCGAATTGCGAAGAAGCTCTCGGACAAGGGTGAGCTGATGCTCGCAGGACGCGGCGATGACTTTGTTTGATTACCCCCGGCCAGAGGACCTCCTAAAACCAAAGGTCCTCGTCCGCCTTCCCGATGACCCGCTCTTTGGGCCGACGCGGCAGGGCGAGGATTTCTCCGCCCGCTATCAAGACGATGGCGAGATTCGACTGCGGGGATTTGAGCGGGGCCTGCCCCAACTCGATCTTGACCAGCAGTCGGCGCCCAAGTCGCCATTCTCTCGGGGCGACGCCACTGAAGACGAATCGGGCGGCGATGGAGCGGCGACGAAAGGATTAGAGACGACTGAATTTGCAGGTGCGGCAGCAGCG
>DAIPXU010000102.1:0-4863 GCA_036783055.1 Burkholderiaceae bacterium
GCACTGCCGCTCCCCACGCCCCCGCTTCGCGATCGCGGTGAGGACATTCCCCAACTCATTGGCCACTGTGCAAGAGTCCACGCTAGCAAGGGCCGCAGCCCAATAAGGCTGAGCGAGCCATTCATGGCGGCACTCACCGACTACAACTGGCCCGGCAATATTCGTGAACTCTCGAATCTAATCGCCCGATTCAGTGCCCTCTTCCCTGAGCAGACCATTTGTTATGCCGATGTCCCCCAAGAGATGCTCCCTCGCGGCCTTCGGGGCCGGGTGGTGGCGGGTGGCAAGAAATCGGCGAGCAAGGTCAAGGCCACCCCGGTTGGTCCAGCCGGCAACGGTGGGGCCGGCGGTCTCGCTAGCCCCTGCAAAGCAAGCCAACTCGATCTAATTGGAGATGCGCCAACGGGGGCATCGAACCATGCGCCCAATGCCGGTGGCCAAGATGCCCTCGATGCCCTGCTTGGGGGCGGATCGCCCGAGCCCGCAGAGACCGACCAGCCCATTCAGGTCACCGGCCAGGGCAGCGGTGCCCAGCCGATTATTGCCCCCGGCGACTACAACCCCATTGAAGATTTGATCAGTCTTGCCCAGGGTGCGCCGCTCACCATCATGGATGGCGTGCCCCTGAAGAAGCGCCTGACGGATATCGAGAAGGCCTTGATTGAGCAAGCCCTGGAGCAGGCCGACGGCAATGTCTCGAAAACCGCCCGCATTCTGAGTGTTCAGCGCACCACACTGATTGAAAAAATCAACAAGTACGAGTTGAAGTTCAAGCCCGAGGCCGACGCCTAGCGGCAGATAGCCCCAAGCCAGACCGGCTTAGCCGTCGACAATCACTTCGATACGACGATTGCGGGCGCGGCCCTGCGGAGTGCCATTGTTGTCAACCGGTCGGGTGTCTGCATGGCCACTCACACTGATTCGATTCATGGTCACCCCGGCCTTCGAGGCCAGGAAATCGGCAACGGCCGATGAGCGGGCCGCCGAGAGGTCCCAGTTGGATTTGAACTTGGGGTTCTCAATCACAGGGACGTTGTCGGTGTGACCCTCGATCTTCACCGTGCCCTTGCCATCGGCGATGGTTTTGCCGACCTTCTGTAGGAGTGGCAAGAACCCAGGCTGAAGATCGGCCTGGCCAGAAACAAAGGAACCCTGTTCGGCCAGACGAATAACAATCTTCTGGCCGTCGCGCATGACTTCGGCCTGACCGGCCGCAATTTCTTTGGCGAGCTCATTCTTGATTCGCTCGAACTGGGCGTCTTTCTCGGCCTCATCCATGCCCGAGCCACCCTTGCTCGCCCCGCTGGCGCCCGAGGCACCCTGCTTTTCTGAGGGTGCCTGGCGAACCTCTACCTTGGCGGTGACCTGTGACTGAACCTCGGCCACCTTGGCAAACATCTCAATCGATTCCTGGCTCACCACACCTGCAGACTTCTCGCCTTTTTCACCCGCTCCGCCGCCACTGCCTGGGTTCTTGGCCACAGGCGGATTCATCTGCACCACCACCTTCTTGCCCTCGGCGGTCACCTCAACAAGCCCACGGGCAATCTCCTGGGCCAGTGCCTTCTCAACGGCCTTGGCCTCCTTCTGAGTGGCCTCGTCGGTGGTCTTGGTCTCGGTCTTGAGTTCCACGTCCTTTTGGGTCTCGTCGGTGGTCTGCTGGCGCACGGTCGGCACAGGCGTGGGCTCGGCCATGGCAGGAGAGAACTGCTGCGCAATTAAGCTGGTGGCCTTGGGGGGCTCCACCGTGGGAATGAGTCGCTGCACACCAAATGAATTCTTGAGCGACCCAGAGATCTGCTTAAACTTCGGCACGTTCATCTCGGCAAACGAGAGAATCAACACGAAGAAGGCCATGAGCAGGGTCGCCATGTCCGCAAACGTAGCCATCCAGGCCGGCGCACCCACGGGCGGGCAGTCCGGGCATTCCTCGCACTTTTTCTCTTCGGGTTCATCGGCCGCAGGAGGTGGCGGTGCCTCCTCCTCGACTGGAGGCGGGGGCGCAGCGGCGGCCTCCCCCGCGGGAGGGGCGGCCTGCTCGTCTGGCTTCTTGTCTTCGTCGGCCATGAATCGTCCTGGTGTTGAGTGAGGCTAGTGGATGCGCCGCTTAACCGGCGATTGCCTCGAGCTTGGCCTGGTCCTTGGGAGGAACATAGCCAGCAAGCACCGTAGGCAGCAACCTTGGGTTTCCACCACCAGCAATGAACATCAGGGCCTCAATGATGAGCGCGTTATTCATGGCAAGAGAGCTGTCCAAGTTCGAGACCTTCTGAATCACTGGGATGCAGATCATGTTGGCAATCACAGCGCCATACATGGTTGTGAGCAAGGCCACCGCAAACGCGGGGCCAATGGACTTCGGGTCGCTCATGTTTCCAAGCATGATCACCAGGCCCACAAGGGTTCCGATCATGCCCATGGCCGGGCCAACCTCTTTAATCGAATCCCACACAGTCAGCGCCGCCTTGTTGTTTGCGGTGACAACTGCGGCCTCGATCTCAAGGGCTTTTTGAATCAACTTTGGATCGGTGCCGTCGACCATCATGCGCACACCCTTGGCCATGAACTTGTTGCTGATCTCCTGGCCCTCTAGGGCAATCATTCCGTCCTTCTTGGCGATGGTGCCCAGCTCAACGAGTTTCTCGATGAGCTGCAGGGGCGTCTCGGCCTTGTACTTGATGGTCTTCATGCCCGTGCCAATGGCGCCAATAAACTCGGGGATACTCGAGCGCGCCAACACAGTAAACGCTGTGCCCAAGACCACAATGTAGACCGAAGGCATGTCAATAAACGGGCCTGGGTCTCCACATGCCATGGCCACCATGGCAAAGGCACCGGCCAGACCAATAATCGTTGCAATGTCCATTGAAAGCGAACTCCTCGGTTAAAGTGCCTGTCGTATAGTTAAAACAACAATCAATGTCAGGAAATCGACTTGACTTCCTCAAACCTGAAACAGATCAAGGCAAGAATTGTTCCAAAAACAACGATTCTTGTGTCGATTATCTCGCTGTTGACCTGGGGATGCTCCGATACCCGCAACCTCCCGCGGTGCGACAGCCATTTTAAGCCGGGAGATTTTCAGAACTATGTCCTCGAGAGCGATGCCGTGGTTCGAGACACCCGTTCGGGCCTGCGTTGGTATCGATGCGCCGCCGGCCAGACCATCCAAGGCGGCCTCTGCGTAGGCGATCCCCTTCGTGTCTCCTGGGACGAGGCCGAGGGCTATGCCAAGGAGTTCTCAAGGGCTTCTGGCAAGACCTGGCGAATGCCCAGTTACTCCGAGATGAAGGATGCGAGCGAGGCCGACTGCAGAAACCCCGCCTACAACCCCAATGCGTTTCCCAATCTGCCCATCGAGAACTTCTGGACCGGGACCGAGCAGATCGGCACCATCGGGCAGGCCTGCCAGATATTCAGTTTCACCGGCCACGGCCACTGCCGCGCCCTCAAGCGCGATGGCTACCTGATGATGCTCGTGCAAGATCCCGACGGTTAAGCCCGCTCTTATTGACTAATTGTTCCCCCGACGCCACCGGGGCGCTCGGCCCGAGGAAAGGCCACCGCCTTCTCCTGGGTATTGCGACGCGTGGCGGCCTCTAGCGCCTCGCGGTAACGCTGGCGCTCCAAAACAATGAGCGCCTCCACCTCTTTCTTGAGCGTGTCCACATTGCCACCCACCCGCTTGAGCTCAGCCACTTCTTTGTTCACGGCCGTGATCTTGTTGCCCGTCTCGGCAATTGTTTTTGTCTGATTGCTCATTTGGCCGTTGAGTGCTTTCACCTGGCCACTGAGCGCATTCACATCGGCCAGCAGCTTCTGCAACTGCGGGTCTGACTTGGGCGGGGCCTTGGCCACATCCGCTATGGCCTTCTGCGATTCAGCGGCCACCTTTTTGAGTTCGGCATCTCGCTTGCCCGACTCATCTTTCATGGTCTTCAAGGTCTCGGTGAGCTCGGCCACCTTCGCAGAGATTTCTGTCTGAGAGCTCATGAGGCCCACGTTCTTGTTGCTCAGGGCCTTGATGCTCTCGCCCACGTTGTCCACTGTGACCAGGCTGTCTTTGAGGCTTATGGCCTGGGTGCCAATTCGAACCAATAGCGCATCGGCCTGGTTCACCTTCTGATGCAATTGCACTGTCATGGCAATCAGGCCACCGGCCGCACCCAAGAAGACAAGACCCGCCACTCCCAAGAGAACGGAGGACATTCGGGTGCCTGCTTGCGCGCCCTTGTTGAGTTTGCCTGCGGCATCCGAGAGTGATTTGTGGCTGAGTGAAGCAGAGCTTGCGGCCTTGTTGGCCACCTCGGCCGCGTCGAGCACGGTCGCAATAATGGCCTGGAGTTGCTCGGCGGCCTTCTCGGCCTGGCGCTTGGCCTCAAGGTGCGATTTCTCGGCGGCACGAAAGTCGGCCTCGGCGGCACGCAGCTCCTCAATGAGCTCCGGGTCGACCGGCTCGCCCTCGATGGCCTGTGCGAGTTCGTCCGCAACAGCGGGCTCTAGAGCTTGGGCAGATTTTTCTTCTTCAGCCATGCTGAATCCTTTCCTTTGGGACTGGTATCGGCAGAAGACCGCAGTTCTGCAGTCAGTCCCCTGCGAACCTCTGCGGTTCGGTCACGAATCGTGTCGAGCCGCTCGTTGAGCTTCTTCACGTCCTTGAACATCTCCACCGGCTGAAAGACCGGCTTGGGTACCTTGGCCAAGACCTCATAAAGCCGATGATTGGAGCGCTCTTTGACGGGTGGGCGAATCAGCGGGCCGAGCCGGCCCCGCTCGACCAGAACCTGGTCGATGGAGACAAAACGATCCCCCGAGCCCCTCTCAGAATTCGTTACGCCCTCATAGCGGTCGGCGATGCCCTTG
>DAIPXU010000103.1:0-4753 GCA_036783055.1 Burkholderiaceae bacterium
GCCAGGCACGACCACAGAGCAGCAGTACTTCGCCTACGTGGCATACGACATCATCCTCTTTGAGGAGGGGTCCATCGCCAACATGACCGCCTCCCTGATCGGAAACGTCTTCTCCTTCAAGCCTCTAAAGGCGGGAAGACTGGAGGACATCCGAGTGCCGGTGGCCTACGTCAAGACCTTTAAGGGGCCCTCGACTGGAATCATCGTAGAGCGAGAGCGACTCGATAAATATGGCCGCCCGGTTTTGGGTGCAACGATGAAGCCCAAGCTTGGGTTGTCTGGGCGGAACTATGGCCGTGTGGTCTACGAGGGTCTTACTGGAGGCCTCGACTTTACGAAGGACGACGAGAACATCAACAGCCAACCGTTTATGCACTGGCGGGATCGATTCCTCTTTTGCATGGATGCAGTGAATAAGGCACAGGCCAATACGGGAGAGGTGAAGGGGCACTACTTAAACGTGACAGCCGCCACCATGGAGGACATGTATGAGCGCGCTGAGTTTGCCAAGCAACTCGGGAGCGTCATCGTCATGATCGACCTTATTGTTGGTTGGACATGCATTCAGTCCATGAGCAACTGGTGCCGAAAGAACGACATGATTCTTCACCTGCACCGCGCTGGACATGGCACTTACACCCGACAGCGCAATCACGGTATCTCCTTCCGAGTCATTGCCAAATGGCTGCGACTCGCCGGGGTCGACCATATGCACACCGGGACGGCCGTGGGCAAACTCGAGGGAGATCCTCGAACGGTTCAGGGCTTTTACAACGTCTGTCGAGACTCATACACAAAGCAAGACCTCTCTCGAGGGCTCTTCTTCGATCAGGATTGGTGCGACCTCAAGAAAGTCATGCCGGTGGCCTCAGGGGGAATTCATGTCGGGCAGATGCACCAACTCGTCTCTCTCTTTGGAGATGACTGCATTCTCCAATTCGGTGGCGGAACGATTGGCCATCCAGATGGCATTCAGGCTGGGGCAATCGCCAATCGGGTGGGACTCGAATGCATGATCAAGGCCCGCAATGAAGGGCGAGACATCGATGCCGAGGGGCCAGAAATCCTCCGCGATGCAGCGAAGTGGTGCAAGCCACTCGAGAAGGCGCTGGAGACATGGAAGGGCGTTGAATTCAATTACACCTCGACAGACGCGCCCGACTATGTCGCCACCGCAACCGCAGCCGCTTAGTGAACGCAAACAGATACGGAGTCAATGATGAGAATTACGCAAGGGCAGTTTTCATTTTTGCCGGACCTCACCGACGAGGAGATTCGCAAGCAGGTGGACTATGCAATTGGTAGAGGGTGGGCCCTGTCGGTTGAATGGACAGACGATCCGCACCCGCGCAACACCTACTGGAACATGTGGGGAATCCCCATGTTCGAGATCAAGGATGGGGCGGCAGTCTTGTTCGAGGTCAATGCATGCCGAAAGGCCCATTCCGGGGTTTACATCAAGGTCAATGCATTCGACAACACTCGGGGTGTTGAATCGATGTGTATGAGCTTTATCGTTCAGCGGCCCGCCCAAGAACCGGGCTTCGGCCTGGTTAGGCAGGAGGCAGGTGGTCGTCATATTCACTACACGACGCATTCGTATGCGACCGACAAGCCAATGGGTGAGCGCTATTAACCCATGAGTGAGGCCATCAACCTTAAGGCCATTCTTGAAGAGGCCCAGATCGAGGACGTACTCAATGCGCTCGATAGTGAACTCGTCGGCCTCCTTCCGGTCAAGCGACGGATTCGAGAGATCGCGGCGTTTTTGCTGGTCTCCAAGGCTCGAAAGCAGTTGGGACTTGAGTCGGGGACCCCCTCGCTGCTTTTGTGCTTTACCGTCAATCCTGGCACAGGCAAGACCACCGTGGCCATGAAGATGGCGGCAATCCTCCATCGGCTCGGCTATGTCCGCAAGGGCCATGTCGTAAGTGTGACCCGTGATGACTTGGTGGGGCAGTACATCGGTCATACGGCGCCCAAGACCAAAGAGGTTCTGAAGAAGGCAATGGGTGGTGTTCAATTCATTGACGAGGCGTACTACCTCTATCGACCTGAGAACGAGCGCGATTATGGCCAAGAAGCCATCGAGATCATGTTGCAGGTAATGGAAAACAACCGAGATGACTTGGTGGTCATTCTTGCCGGCTACAAAGAGCGCATGGACACATTCTTCCAGTCCAATCCGGGAATGAGCTCCCGAATTGCCCACCACATCGACTTCCCCGACTATGAGCCGGACGAGTTAATGGCGATTGCCCACTCGATGGTGGGGCAGATGCATTACCAGTTCGATGCGCAGTCCGAGCGCGCGATGGAGGACTACATCGCCCATCGCCGCGGGCAACCACACTTCGCCAATGCACGGTCGATTCGAAATGCACTGGACCGGGCGAGGCTGCGCCAAGCAAATCGGGTCTTCGATTCTGCGATGGCAGGCACCGGCGCCATTCAAGCCGAGGCCCTCAAGACAATTACTGAGGAAGACATTCGTGCGTCGCGTGTTTTCTCCGCTGCCAAGGAGTAGAACATGCACCTAGGGCGCACTACCCTGTCGAAGTTTCTCATTCAGCAGCTACGTGGTGGCGATGACGAGCGGGATTTGGCCGCACTCTTGGTCGACCTGGCTGCTGCGGTGAAGGCAATCTCTTCAATGACCAGCAAGGGAGCCTTGGCCGGTGGGCTGGTCAGCCTCGAGTCAACCTACGTTCAGGGGGAGACGCAGAAGAAGCTCGACGTGCGCTCCGATCAGGCGTTTATCAACACCTTTCAGTTGGGGGGGCTGACCGCCGGTCTTGCATCCGAGGAAAACGATCAGCCGATGGTCTTTGAGCCGTCGCCCGGCGAGGTGAATGGTCGACGCTATCTGGCTGTTTTTGATCCGTTGGACGGCTCGAGCAACATTGATGTCAACGTTTCGGTTGGTTCAATCTTCTCCATTACTCGTGCCCCCAAGGGCCGCCGAGTCAAGCCCGAGGACTTTTTGCAGTCTGGCGCTCGGCAGTTGGCCGCCGGTTACGCCATTTACGGCCCATCCACCATGCTGGTGTTGAGCGTGGGTCAGGGCACGCATGGTTTCACGCTAGACCGCGAAGTGGGCAACTTTATCCTCACCCACCGAGACATTCAGATTCCGACGCAGACAAGCGAGTTTGCAATCAACACGAGCAATGCACGGTTCTGGGAACCCCCGGTCCTGCGTTATGTGGAGGAGTGCCAGGCGGGTCGCACGGGCCCACGTGAGCGCGACTTCAATATGCGCTGGATCGCAAGCATGGTTGCCGACGTCCACCGGATCCTCATGCGAGGCGGCGTTTTTATGTATCCCCGCGATACCAAAGACCCCAGCAAACCCGGTCGTCTGCGGCTGATGTACGAGGCCAATCCAATGGCAATGGTTGTCGAGCAGGCGGGCGGCCTTGCCATTACCGGGCGTGAGCGAAGCCTGGACATTGCGCCAGAGGCGATTCATCAGAGGGTGCCAGTGATTCTTGGCTCCAAAGAGGAAGTGGATCGAATCGCTCGGTACCACCAGGCCTTTGATACTGGCACGGACGAACAGTATCGCTCTCCGTTGTTCAAGGATCGCTCGTTGTTTCAAGAGTAAAAGAGGAGTTCACTGACATGTCAGTCAAGCACCCAGTTGTTGCCATCACCGGTTCATCCGGCGCTGGAACCACCACTGTAATGAGTAGTTTCAAGCATATCTTCCGACGTGAAGGGATTTGTGCCCAGATCGTCGAGGGAGACTCCTTTCATCGATTCAACCGCATGGAGATGCGCGCAGCACTGAAAGAGGCCGAGGCGGCCGGCAATCGAAACCTGAGTCACTTTGGTCCAGAGGCGAACCTGCTGGACAAGTTAGAGGATCTCTTTCGGTCTTATGGCGCAAATGGAACCGGACAGGTGCGTCGATATCTTCACGATGCCGATGAGGCCGCGCCCTACAAACAAGAACCGGGCACATTCATTGATTGGGCCGAGATCCCAGCGAATACCGATTTGCTGTTTTACGAGGGGCTGCACGGCGGGTACGCCGACGAACGAGTCGACGTGGCCAAGCATGTCGATCTGCTTGTTGGGGTCGTACCGATTGTGAATCTCGAGTGGATACAGAAATTACACCGCGATCAGAAGATGCGAGGCTACAGTAGAGAGGCTGTGGTCGAGACAATGCTTCGCCGAATGCCTGACTATGTCAATCACATCATGCCGCAATTCTCGCGCACCCATGTGAACTTTCAACGTGTGCCAACGGTTGATACCTCCAATCCACTCATTGCAAACGACATTCCATCTGCCGATGAGTCCATGGTAGTGATTCGGTTCGCGAATCCCAAGGGCATTGATTTCCCTTATCTGCTTTCAATGCTCAATGATTCGATGATGACGCGCCCAAACACGATCGTGGTGCCCGGCGGAAAGATGGGTCTTGCGATGCAACTCATCTTCACGCCCATGATTCTTCGGCTCATGGATCTCAAGCGCCGCGCCCTTCAAAACTCCGCCCTGGCTTCTTTATCGATGTCCGTTCGCTCTGTGGCGTTGTTTGATCTCGATGGCACCCTGACCGACACGGCCAGCGAGATCTCGGATGCCGTGAATCGAACCTTGGCGGACTATGGATTGGCAGAGGTTCGAGAACAGCAGGTTCGAGATTGGATCGGTCATGGCACCGGATGGCTAATGCAGCAGGCCTGGAAAGCGAGGGCGAGTAGGGAAAGTGCAGAGGAGTGGGCAACGGTGATGGGGC
>DAIPXU010000104.1:0-4695 GCA_036783055.1 Burkholderiaceae bacterium
CTGAGAGAGATATGAGCCTTCCACTGCCCGCTGGCAAGATCCATGACGAGCCGCACTATTCACATGGCAGCCGTCTGCGTGTGGGCGTATTGCTCGTCAACCTGGGCACGCCCGATGCCCCCGATGGCCCCGCTCTGAAGCGCTACCTCAAAGAGTTCCTCTCCGATCCCCGCGTGGTCGAGATTCCGAGTCTCGTCTGGTGGCCCATCCTCAACCTCATCATTCTCCAGACACGTCCAAAGAAGTCTGCTGCCAAGTACGCCTCGGTCTGGATGCCCGAAGGCTCGCCGCTGCGGGTCTACTCAGAGCGCCAACTTGAGAAGACTCGAGAGCGCCTCGCTCAAAAAGGATTTGATATTGAGATGGCACTGGCCATGCGCTATGGCCAGCCCAGCATTGCCTCGGCCATGGCCGATCTCAAATCAAGGGGCGTCAATCGGTTACTGGTGCTGCCCCTCTATCCACAGTTCTCGGCGAGTACCACCGCCACAGTCTTCGATCGTGTCTATGCCTGCCTGGCCGAGATGCGAAGCCCCCCGGCACTGAGAACCATTCGCCACTACCACGACCATCCGGCCTACATCAAAGCCCTGGCCGATTCGATTGCTGCGCATTGGGCACGCGAGGGCCGCGGTGACATGCTCTTGTTTAGTTTTCACGGTGTCCCAAAACGCAGTCTGCTCAAGGGCGACCCCTACCATTGCGAATGCCACAAGACCGCGCGACTCGTGGCCAAGCAATTGGGTCTGACCGACACGCAGTGGCGACTCTCTTTCCAGTCGCGTTTTGGCCGTGCCGAGTGGCTCAAGCCCTACACCTCGCAGACACTTGAAGAACTGCCGGCGCAGGGCATCAAGCGACTCGATGTGGCCTGTCCCGGATTCATCTCCGACTGCCTCGAGACACTCGAAGAAATCAATATGGAGGGTCGGGAGGAGTTTCTCGAGGCCGGTGGCGAGAGTTACAACTACATTGCCTGCTTGAACGACAGCGAACCCGCCATCGACTTATTGGCCCGGCTCATCGAAGAGGAGACCGCGGGCTGGCCCACGCAAGAGGAATCCAAAGAAGCCATGGAGGACCGGAGGATTGCAAGGGATCGGGCCTTGGCCATTGGGGCGGCCGACTAAGAAGTCAACGAGGCATCCGAGCCAGTGGGCTAGACCAGCCCCATTGAATAACGATTGCGCAGTTCGTTCTTCTGGACCTTTCCCATGACATTGCGAGGGAGTTGGTCGGCCACGTAGATGCGCTTGGGCACCTTAAAGCCTGCGATGGTGCCCTTGATCGCGGCCAACAAAACGGCCTCCTCGAGCCTTGCGCCCGATTTGGGAACCACAACCGCAGTGACTGCCTCACCAAAATCTGGATGGGGGACCCCAAACACCGCCGACTCATCCACACCCGGTAGATCATCGAGCAGCTGCTCAATCTCTTTGGGATAGACGTTGTATCCGCCGGTGATGATGAGGTCTTTGCTGCGGCCGACCAAGGCCAGGTAGCCACGCTCATCCCATCGGCCCACATCGCCGGTCTTGAACCAGCCGTCGGTGGTGAATTCCTCTTTGGTCTTCTCGGGCATGCGCCAGTAGCCAGAGAAGACATTGGGGCCGCGAACCTCCACCCCACCAATCTCAGAGGCAACGCCTGCAGAAGGCCGCGCAATCACCTCCCGTGTCTCGGCGTGGGTGAGTCGAAGACCAACGCCTTCCAGGGGGTGGCCCACCGTGCCAGGCCGCCGCTCCCCGTCGTAGGGATTGGAGGTGAGCATGATGGTCTCGGACATGCCATAGCGTTCGAGAATGAAGTGACCCGTGCGTTCGGTGAAGGCCTGGTGGGTCTCGGCCAACATCGGTGCCGAGCCCGAGACAAAGAGTCGCATCTGGGCCGTCGACGACTGATTCAAGCGGGCATCTTCAAGCATGCGCACATAAAAGGTGGGCACGCCCATCATGACCGAGGCCTTGGGCATGGCCCGAAAAACCTGGTCTGGATCGAACTTCGATAACCAGAGCATCTTGCTCGCGTTCAAGAGTGCCCCATGCAGGGCCACGAAAAGGCCATGGACATGAAAAATAGGCAGGGCATGCAACAGAACATCACTTGAACACCAGTGCCATGCCCGATGCAGCACCAAGGCATTGGATGCAAGATTGCGGTGGCTGAGCATGGCGCCCTTGCTTCTCCCAGTGGTTCCAGAGGTATAGAGAATGGCCGCCAGCGAGTCCGGTGAGGTGGTCGCCGTTGTGAAGTCGTCGCCATGGGGCGCGGCCTTCTCGAGAAGACTGCCGTCGCGGTGGATGCCCAGCGTCTCGACGTGTCTGCATCCTGCCTCGGCCGCCAATGGCGCCACCCACTTCAAGTTCTCGGGGCTGCAGACGACCAGTCCGGGCTCGGCATCCTCGATGAAATAGGAAATCTCGGAGGCTCGATAAGCCGTATTGAGTGGCAGAAAGACCAAGCCCGCCCGAACCGTTGCGAGGTAGAGCATGACGGCCTCGGGTGACTTCTCCACCTGTGCGGCCACCCGACCGCCTCTGGGCAATCGGAGGGATGCCAACCAGTTTGCAATTCGAGCGCTGCCCTGGTGCAAATCGGAATAGCGATAGACAAGGCCCTCTGGAGTTTCAAACACCACCCGATCGAGTCCTGCCTTCGAAGACCAACGCTGACTTAGAAACTCGTAGAGGTTACCGAGCCCATCGAGGGAATCAAGGCTGGAGAAACGCGCCAAAGAGGTGGTGGGCGCAGGCGTATATTCATAGTTTGTCAAGCCTGAAGTCTGGCCGTCTCTTATTGAGAAATGCGTCGAGCCCCCGAGCATAGTCCCTCGTCTCGACAAAATCCCAGCACGCATCTCGCTGTGTCTGCGAGAGCAGACTCTGGTCATCGAGCCTTGTAAGCAACTGGACAATCCATTTGTTGCGCCGTGCCGCATGGGGTGCACCCGATGCAATTCTCGCCACAGTGGCCTGCAGTTCCGACTCCCAGTCGTCATTCAAAACCGTTCTCTGAATCAGCCCCTTGGCAAGCGCCTCTCGAGCCGACCAGATACGACCCTCGAGCAGCAACTCGAGCGCATTGGCCCGCCCAACAGCCCCCACCACACAGGCCGCCTCGATGGGCGCCAGTGGAAAACCCAAGCGTCCGACAGGCACACCAAAGGTGGAGCGATCGCTCGCAAGCCGAAGATCGCAGACACTGGCAATCTCAAGGCCGCCACCCACACAGGGGCCATCGATGGCCGCAATCACCGGGATGGGGCAATTGAGTATCGCCTTGAGGGCGGGACCAATGACTTCGTCGTGATAATGGCGGACCTGCTCGCGTGTAGACCGCTGGGTGGGAAACTCGGAGATGTCGGCCCCCGAGGCAAAGGCCTCGCCCTCCCCACGAATGACAATCACGCGCAGATCGTGCTCGGCGGCAAAGCGCTGAAAGCAGCTGGTGAGATCCTTCCACATGCTGATGCTCAATGCATTGAGCTTGCCCGGATGTGAGAGCCAGACCGTGGCCACCGTGTCGCTCATGCCCGAGCGGGAACACCAGACACGCCCTTTGCCAAGGGCCGAGGCGGAGACCTCAGAGGATGAATTCGCGGGAAGTCGATCGTTCATGGCTAAACCGCCCTCAGAACACCGCGGGAGGCCGTGGCCTCCCCACGCACGAAACGCTCATGGTTCTCCTCGACCTCATCGAGGTCGTAGAGGTAATTGACCATGAGGCCCAGGGACTGACGAACGCCCTTGGCCGTGAGATTGGCCAAGGGATTGATGCGCTCGAGTCGAGCACCGTTGTTTAAGTGAAAGCGCGCGACGGGGTCGCTATGACGCTCCTCGGCCGCAGCAGTCGAGCTGAGATAAGCCGCACAGAGACTCTTGAGGCCAGGACCCAGGGCGGGGTCCTCGGCCATGCTGAGCAGACCGGCCGCACTCGACTGGCGCTGATTCAATTGAAGCCGCAGCGCAGCGCGCTCACTCTCCAAGGCTTTGGAACGCGCTGGTGTGAGCGCCCCGGCTGGAAGCGGCCTCTCGGCGAGCAGCCACTGAACAAAAGAGGGCACGGGCGAGAGCGTGCAGAAGGTTTTGATCTTCGGGAACTCCGACTGCAACTTCTCAGCCACACGCTTGATGAGAAAGTTGCCCAGGTGCACGCCTTTGAGGCCGGGTTGGCAGTTCGATATGGAGTAGAAGGTCGCCACGCGAAACTTGCCGGGGTCTGCCTCCGCGACTCGCTTGCGATCGAGCAGCGGGGCGATGGCATCGGGCATCTCCTCAGAGAAGGCCACCTCAACAAAAATCAGCGGCTCTCTCGGAAGCGCGGGGTGAAAGTAGGCAAAGAGACGCCGATCGGGCTGAAGTCGACGCTGAAGATCGGTCCAGCCCTCGATCTCGTGGACCGCCTCATGGGCAATGATCTGCTCCAGCAGCCCCGCGGGCGAGTCCCAGCTGAGTTGCTCGAGCCGGAGAAAACCCGGGTTGAACCATGACGAGAGCAGGTGATGGAGGTCGGCATCCACCGCCTGGAGTTCAGGGGACTTGCGCAGTTGCCCCAGCAGTTTCTCCCGAAGCCCCACCAAAACAGCACAGCCCTGCGGCACACGATTGAGTCGGCGAAAGAGCTCATGCCGAGGCGGCAGGGCCGCGCGAGCCCCGGCCCACAGGTCATCGGCAAGTACCGCCTTGGAGTAGCGCG
>DAIPXU010000105.1:0-4630 GCA_036783055.1 Burkholderiaceae bacterium
TCTTCAGAAATGTCGCTGCGAAGGCCCTCGCGCCGGTATTGAGTGCGGCTGTCGATCATCGTGCAGAGCCCGCCACCATATCGAATCGCATCCAGCGGCACTCGATGTCCCCATTGAAGACGGGAAAGCGTCGAGCGGCTTTGAGTCGAATCGCGCGATCGAGTTGAAGGTCGTCTGAGAGGATCCAAGCGGTCCAGCCCGCGTATTGGCGTTTGAGCACCTCGCTGATTCGCCGCTTGTCTTCGTTCTCTTCGGCCATATTGAGTCGCACGCCGTAAGGCGGATTGGTGACCAGCATGCCAGCCGCGCCCGGCGCAGCAGTGCTAAAAAAATCATGCTCTGCGCATTGGACCTGTTGGGCAATTGTGGTGGGCAGTGCACGAGAGAGGTTGTCTTGGGTGGTCTTGACCATTCGTGCATCGCTGTCCCAGGCCGTGATGGTGGGAAGCCGAACCGACTCGGCCTGGATCCAACGCTGGGCGCATTCCTGGCGGAGCGCGGTCATGGGGAGTCGCTGAAAACCACTGCCGGCGGCAAATCCCTCGAAAGCGAAGCTGCGTGGTCGGGCCGGATGAAAGCCCGGTGCAAGTCCAAGGTGGGTCGAGAGGGCCTCGATGATGAGAGTGCCGCTCCCCGACATGGGGTCATGCAAGGCTGTTGCGCCATCCCACTGGGCGACTTGCATCAATGCGGCAGCTAGATTTTCTCGCAGTGGTGCCTCACCCTTGCCAAATCGCCAGCCCCGCTTGAAGAGGGGTTCTCCGGTGGTGTCGATGGAGAGGGTGGCCTTGTCGGCATCCACAAAGAGCCAGACACGGATGTCGGGAAGATGGGTGTCCACGTCGGGTCGCCGGCCGGTCTGTTCGCGCATTCGATCGCAGAGGCCATCTTTAATGCGAAGTGAAGCAAAACCCAGCGACAACTTAAAGAGGGGTGCCTTGGCCTGGTTGGCATCGACCCGAAAGCATTGCTCTGGGGTCATGTATCGCTCCCAGGGAACGCGCCGGGCCGCACTTAGCAGGTCCTCGGCCGTGCGGAGCCGGAACTGATCGAGCAGCAACAGAATGCGAGTGGGGAATCGGCACCAGAGATTCGCTCGTGCAAAGCCCTCTGCCGTTCCTCGAAACTGTGCGCCCCCACGGCCGGCTTGGCACTCATAGAGACCCTCGAGGTGGGAGAGTTCCTCGGCGCAGAGTGCTTCGAGGCCCTTGGGGCAGACAGCGAAACCCGAGTAGAGCGTGTCTCTGGACAAACGGCCCTTTTGAATCTTAGAAGGGCTTGACCACGACCAAGATCACCGAGGCGATGAGCATGATGACCGGTGCCTCGTTGAACCAGCGGAACCAGACGTGGGATCGGGTGGACTGGCCCGCCTCGAACTTTTTAAGGAGGCTGCCGCAGCTGTGGTGGTAGCCGATGAGCAGCACAACGATTAGAAGCTTGGCATGCATCCAGCCATTGCCTGGCCCCATTCCTATTCCGTAGCCGATCCAGAGCCAGAGGCCAAAGACCAGGGTGCCGATCATGAGGGGGAGCATGAAGCGGTAGAGCTTGCGGGCCATTAGTTGGAGTCGCTCGCGCTCAGCGCGATGGGCTTCGCCTGCCTCGACCATGGCCAAGTTCACGAAGATGCGCGGCAGATAAAAGAGCCCAGCGAACCAACTCGCGACGAAGATGATGTGAAAGGCCTTAATCCAGAGCAGTTCCAATGCTTAACTCCTTATCTCGCCGTTGCCAAAGACCACGAACTTCTGTGTGGTGAGACCTTCGAGGCCCACCGGACCCCTTGCATGCAGCTTGTTTGTGCTGATACCAATCTCTGCACCCAACCCGAACTCGAATCCGTCTGCAAAACGGGTGGATGCATTGATCATGACCGAGGCCGAGTCGACCTCACGAATGAATCGCATGGCATGCCCATGGTGTTCGGTGAGGATGGTGTCGGTGTGATGCGAGCCATGGGGCTCGATGTGGTCGATGGCTTCATCGAGATCCTTCACCAGTCGAATCGAGAGAATCGGGGCGAGGTACTCGGTGCGCCAATCCTCTTCCGTGGCATCCACCAAGGACGAGGTGGCCAGGCCGAGTTGTTCGAGTGCAGATCGAGTGCGTGGGCAGACCCGCAATTCCACACCCTTCTCGAGGTAGATCTTTACCAGCGGCATCAAGGCCTTCTCGACCATGGAGTCATGAACCAGAAGGGTCTCCATCGTGTTGCATGGCGAGTACCGCTGCGTCTTGGCGTTGTCTGCCACTCGAATGGCCTTTTCAATGTCGGCATGCGAATCGATGTAGCAGTGGCAGACCCCATCGAGGTGTTTGATCACCGGGATGGTGGCCTCGCGAGAAATACGCTCGATGAGTGACTTCCCACCCCTGGGAACAATGACATCGATGTATTGGTCGAGACGAATCATGGCGCCAACCGCCTCGCGATCGGTGGTCTGCAGGCATTGCACTGCTGTGGAGGGCAGGCCTGCGGCGGCCAGGCTCTGGCCGATTAACTCCGCCAGCGCGGTGTTGCTGTGGAAGGCCTCGCTGCCGCCACGCAAGACGGTGGCATTGCCCGCCTTGATGCAGAGCGCGGCTGCATCAACGGTGACATTGGGTCGGGACTCATAAATGATGCCAATCACTCCGATGGGCACGCGCATGCGCCCCACCCGAATCCCCGAGGGTTGCTGTTGAAGTCCGCTGATCTCTCCAATGGGATCGGCCAGGTCATGAATTTGTTTGACGCCGGCGATCATGCCGTCGATGACCTTGTCATTGAGTTTGAGCCGATCGATGAAGGCGGCATCGGAGCCCGCAGCCTCGGCGGCCTTGATGTCTTTGAGGTTGGCCTGCACGAGCGCGGCTCTGTTTTGATTCAGCCGCTGGGCCAAGTCGGCAAGCACCTGATTCTTCTTGGCCGTGGATGCAGCGGCCATTGCCCGCGATGCGGCGCGAGCGAACTGGCCCGTCGCATTCATCTGCGAGGCGATCTGGGGCAGCGGATCGTGGTGCATGGGCTCAGTGTGCTTAGTATGGGCTGTTCGGTTGGTCTAGAAAGAGGGCAAGGCGTTCAAGCGCCACCCATGGGTCTTGCTCATTGGAGAGGCCTTTGGCCATTGTATCGATCAGGGCAATCTGCCGCATGGCCTCTCTTGCTCGCGCCTCGGGTAGGCGTCGACAGGCGTTTGCCGCGCTCCAGATCAATATTGGCAATGGCTCGCCTTCTTCGCGAAGGCCCCGAATCATTCTTAGACTTCGAGAGGCGCTGCCGGCCACCAGCGTCTCCCCCAGTTGAAAGGGATTGAAGCGTGCTTGGTCGGTGATGGCCGATTGCATCTCTTCCAATGAAATGGGGGTCTTCTCTTGCCCCGGGGGCCGAGGCAGGTGCGCAAGCTTGTCGACCTCTTGGGCCGCGGCGGTGAGATTTCCTTCGCATCGATGGGCCAGCCAAGCCACGGCCTTGGGCTCCGCACTCAGGCCAGCCCCGGCCAATCGATTGGCAATCCACTGGGGCCGATCGGATGCAGGGAGCTCTTGTATAGAAATGACTTGCCCATGCTGCTCGAGCGCCTTGAACCAACTGCTCGAGGCCAGTGTCTTGTCGACTCGCGGGAGTACCAGGCTCAGACAGACGTCTTCTGGGGGGTTCTGGCACCAGGCCTGAATGGCCTTGCTTCCCTCAAGCCCCGGTTTGCCAGTGGGCAGTCGGAGTTCGATGCTGCGCTTGTCACTCAGCAGTGATCGGCTCTTCGCATTGGCAAGCCACTCGGCCCAGTCAAAACTGCGGTCGGGCGTGTCACTGATTCGCTCTTCATAGCCGGCCTTTTGAAGGCATGCGCGGAGTGCATCGAGGGCCTCGCGTTGAAGGATGGGCTCCTCGCAGCAGATGGCCCAGATGGGCCCTTTCGATGACGTGCCCTGCGCGGCCAGCTTGTCCGAGAGTAGCCGAGGAAGACCCTCAGGGCGTCTGGGGTCGAGTCGATGGAGGGGCATTGCGCAGTGCTGCGAGCTGCCGAATGATTTGTTGGACGAGGAATACTTCCATGGATGCCAACTGCGACGCCTCCTCGTTGGAGGTGGCCAAGGTGGTTGTCTCCAGGGTGGCCAGTGTTCTCACCACCTCGAGGCTTGCATCGGGCGTGAGGATGCGCCCATTGTTGTCTTCGATGCTGTAGTCGAGTTCCATGCGCAACTCAAACTCGCGGACTTGGCCGGCGCTGGTGAAGCTCAACGCGAGTTTGCGGGTCTCGATGCGCTTGATCTTGAGGACCACCTGGGCCTGCAGGATGGTCTCGACCAAGGTCTTCTTGTGTCGGGCACGGAGTTCTTGGCGCAGTCTCGGGACAAGCCCTCCGCCCGAGGTGACCTGCGGATAACGCGTGGTGCCGGGATCGCCTCTGTCGATATTGACTTGCTGCTCCGGCGAGAGAAGCAGTATGGATTGGAAGTCGAAACTCAAGGCACCGCCGCGGACTCGCCAGCCGGTGCAGCCCGAAAGCCCCATGGATGCGCCAAGCAATGCCAGTCCCGCCAGGGGAGCGAGCCTTTGAAGGGTCTGTCTTCGATTCATGGATTATTCGTTTCTATTTTCTTTTATGCCTCCAAGTACACCAGGCGCCCAGGCACCACTATGCAC
>DAIPXU010000106.1:0-4538 GCA_036783055.1 Burkholderiaceae bacterium
GCGAGCGGCGGGATGTCGGCCCTTAGTGGGGCCATTCGCCTCATGGCGGGCCCGCGTGCACGTGAGTCGGCATTGTCTGGTGGCGAGAAGCGCACGGCCGCTGTGCGCTGAGCGAGCTCGGCGCTACTCGGCATGCAGTGCATCACAGTCGAGAGGCTCATGCACCGCGCAATGTTCATCGAAGACATCTGATCGACCGTGGTGTGCACCGGCAAACCAAGCGCCATGTTTGCGGCGTCTCGCTCGTGAACAATGATCATGCTGGTCTGTTCGCTAATGAGCTGGTGCCGCAGGGCAATGTCGAGTGCCTCGGGTGCGGCCGAGACCATCATCTCGCGCTGGGCAATGAGCTTGGCCATGGCCGGGTCGGTGCGCACCACCGCAGCAGGCCACTTCAACTGCAAGGGCTCCCTCGAGCCGCCTGAGTTGCTCAGTGTGATTTCGGGCGTGGTCTGCGCCCAGGCCTCGCCCAGGAATTCCTTGCGTGTGCGCCCAAAGAAGTGCAACTGCTCATCGCAGTAAAGCGATGTGGCCTCAGAGGGGTAGACCCAGCGGTGCGGCCGGTCTGCCCAGCTGGTCTGGGCCTTCAAGCCACTCGATTGCCTCATGCGATTGAGCATGGCCAGCACACTGGGCTTCATGTCCTCGGACTGGGCGAGCATGGTGTAGTCGCCATCGGTGTGGACTGCGATTTCGTGCAGAAGGCTCTCGGCGGGGTTGCTGCCCACACCAATGCAGAAGACCTTGCAGCCAGCGCGAGTTGCCGCGCGAACAATGCGGCGGTGTGCCCAGCTTGCACCATCGGTGATGAGCAGAATGCATGGTGCCGGTGCTCCCTGGGGTACAGCGACTTTGCGAAGGGTCTCGATCATGGCCGCTTCGAGCTCCGTACCCCCCAAGTTGGCTGCCAACGCGCCCACTGCCTTCTTGAGCGCGCCAAGATTTTTCGGGGCCATGGCCAGCATGGCCTCGTTGGACTGAACGGGTTCGTTACCAAAGGAGCTCAAGGAGGCGAAGTCGTCTGTGCCCAGGCATTCGAGCAAAGTGGTGGCCGCGCGTTTGGCCTGCGCAATGGCGTTCTCCTCTTGCATGGAGCCCGAGCAGTCAATGAGCAGCTTGATGGCCACAGGGCTTGCAGCCTTCGGTGCGGGAGAGGGCGTGGTGGCATGAAAGAAGAGCTCCTCGCCCGAATCGATGAGCGTGCACTGATGAATCGCAGGCATGTCTTCCAGAACAATATGTAGGTTGCGATCGAGGAAGGCATCTTCGGTGATGCTCAAACGCTTGATCGCAGCCGCCTCGCTCTGAATGACAGCAACCGAGGCCGCATCGTGATCGGGGCAACTAATGCGAGCAGCGCTTGCCGTTTCATCAAAGTCGATCTCGACCGTGAATGGATACTCAACGAGTGCGTTCTGGCGGGGAACCTGCTCGGACTTAAGCTTGGCCTCCTTGCTGGGGTTGCCAAAGCGGTCTTTCACCGCTGTGGGGATGGCAAGCCGGGCGGTGCCTGCGCGCACCTGCAGTGGCATGACCCACTCATAGGAGATCACTGCCTCTTCGGCCGGCAGCAGATTGCCCAAGGTGGCCGTGTAGAGCCCGGGGCCAGCCTGTTCGACTAGCACCGCGGAGTCGCCATCTTCAATGGCGGTGTCATAGTCTTCATTGGCTTTGTCCTTCTCTCGCACCATGCCCTGCAGGCATTTGCCGTTGAGGGTGAGCGACACACCGGTGAGCACCGCCGCCGGTGGCATTGGGAAGGTGTAACTCACTTCAAGCTCGCGCTTGCTGGCGTTGCGATAGCAGTGCTCGACAGTCATGTGGGCCATCAAGCCCACAATGCGGCCTCTTAAGTGCGCGCTCTGAAGCACTGGGGGGATGGATCCGTTTGAGTCCATATAGGCCATGGCTGTGTTCATTTTTTGTCCTTTAGCGCAGAGATTTTCTGAAGGGCCGCATGGGCCACGGCCCGAATTTCTTCGGGCGAGAGGCTTGCCGTGGCGCCGTTGACAACCAGTTCAATGCCCTCGGCCAGGTGAATGTGCGACTTCACCGTGAGTTGCCCGGGCGTGAGGCTGCGCTCGGCTGCAGGCTGATCGGCCTGAGCGAGAAGGCTGCCAATGCGCTCGAGGCTGACGCCCGATTCGGTGAGCGTTTTCACCTGTGCGAGTTGTTGCAGGTGCTCGGCCGTGTAGTACGAGCCTTTGGTTTCGCCCAGGGGGCGCGCCACCAGGCCCAAGCCTATGTAGTAGCGGATGGTGCGCTTTGGCAGGCCCACCAAGGCGCTGAGCTCATCGAGACTGTGCTTTTGTTCTGGGGTGTCGGCATCCATGGACTTATTATAACACAGTTACTGTTATAAATAACTGTGCTAAACAAAAGGGCCACAAAAGGAACTCGTGCCCACCCCTTGTGGCACTACCCCAGCCAATCCCGGGATGCCTGAGCAGACTCGGGCACCAGGCCCACGATGAACCGCAGTACCACCAAGTCTAGGGTGATGACGTGTTCGCCCAGGTCTGTGGACTGGTGAGTCAGGCCAATGGAGATGCCGGTAAGAAGGTGAACTTCAAGGTCGATGCGCATGTGTGTCCCTCTGGAAGAAGAGGGGGCGACTATGCGCCTTGGAGTGGATCAGGGAGTGATCTGCCGCCGCTGGGCTCGTCCCCTCGACATTAATCGATGATTCTGTCGGTCTTCAACGGCCCCCCGCGATTTGGATGATGGTGTCGCAGGACTCAGAGCTCTAGCTTTCCTCGGTGTTCGGAGGATAAAACTTGCGATACCGTACCAATATTGATACATTTCATCCGTCCAATCCGCGGCTCACCGTTTACTTTTACAAGGCGCCCGGCGGGGGGCAACCGGTTCGAGAGTGGCTTTTATCGCTGGCTGCGATGGACCGTCGGGCAATAGGAACGGATATCAAGCTCGTTCAGTTTGCCTGGCCGATTGGTATGCCGCTGATTCGATCGCTCGGATACGAGTTGTTTGAAGTTCGAACGAGTCTGCAGGACAGAGCTGCAAGAGTAATTTTCTACCTGGATGGTGCCAAGATGGTTTTGCTCCATGGATTTATAAAGAAGCAGAAGAAAACAGCCAAGGAGGATCTTCGGATTTCAGTTGCCCGACTTGGGCTTTATCGGCAGGGGGGTGCCAGATGAGCAACGTGAATCTCGGGCAAAACTTCGACGACTTCCTTAAAGAGCAGGGTGACCTTGAAGAGGTCACCGCGGTTGCGTTAAAGCGGGCAATCTCATTGCAGATCGCTCAGCAGATGCGTGCAAGTAAATTGACCAAGACCGAGTTGGCCCGCCGTATGAAAACAAGTCGTGCGGCACTCAATCGTCTATTGGACGAGGCTGACCCCAGTCTCACGCTCACGACGCTTGCCAGTGTGGCAGTTGCCCTGGAATCTGCTGTCCGTATCCGCATCGAGCCGCTGCAAAGCGAAGGTCGCTCGGGCCTCTAGCCCACCAACCAACCATCGAGCTCCAGTGGTTGGGAGGAGCTATTTTTGCGGGTTGACCTGGATCACAGAGTGATCTGCTGGAAACAAAAAAGACCGACAGGTTTGCTCTGACCCAATGGATAGGGTTCCGTGTGTGTGGTTGTCAGAGAACCGTCGGTCTTGGTTCTAATGGAGCATCAAGCGTGCCAATTACTTGCCCGCCTGCTTCTTCTCGCAGGCCTTTGCTGCCGCCTCAGCGGGGTCAAACGGCAGGTTCATCAGATCGAGAGGCTGGCCCTCACCCGCAGAGCCCATGCCAACAACCTTGACATTGATCTCCGTCGAGCCCGCCGCATCATCGTCCTCCTCCTCAGGCGGGTCGTTGGCATGCTTCTCATCGAGCCACCGGTCGACTTCCTCGGTGATGGCCTGACCAAACTCCGAGTAGAAACTGCTGCTCGCATCCACGATGAAGGCATGGGTCTCCTCCCTGGGGTATCCGTCTTCACCGAAGTTGTAATCCAGGCACTGCAGAAGGTCCCACCCGGTGATAAAAAACTTCACCAAGGCGCCCAGTCCAAGGGGTTGGATGCTGGTGCGTTCGGCGGGCCCCGTGACGGTGTCGCCGTTGTACTCATCGACGATGCGATAGGCAATACGTCGGCCCAGTGGGCGCGCATAGACACAAGTGACATCGCGAGTGGTCGAAGCAATAGTGATTCTCGCAATCTCGACCTCTTGGCGTCCGGTGTTGGGTAGGTATTCCCCGCCCATGAAGGAGGGGTGAATACGCCCCATGAGCCTGCGGTCCTCTTCGTGCAGCGCGTGCTGGCTGAATGCGGGGCTGAGTTGGTCTGCCTCGTCATTCTGAAGGGCCATCTCATAGATGTGTCTGCGGTTGGCGCCCTTGATGTCGCTGGCCAGGGCAATGCCACGCTCTTTGGCCCAAAAATACGACTGGGGCCGAAACTGCAAATCAATTGCTTGTGTCATTCTGTTTCTCCTTGTTTAGCCAGTTCTGCAACATGCACGGGCTGGCAATTTGGAATAAATCCCCCGTCTTGCATCCAGGGGCGCGGGGCCCCTG
>DAIPXU010000107.1:0-4491 GCA_036783055.1 Burkholderiaceae bacterium
CGACGAATACGGCAGCTGATTGGTGTGTATCAGTCAGCAGGATGGCGCGGCCTTCTTCCGCGCGCAGGCCGTCTACGGGGTGCGGGCACGACTTCAGGACATGTATGCCGCACCTATGTTGGCATCCGAGATCTCGGCCCAGCTGCCCATGGGCATGTTGGTGCGCGACTGGACACGTGAGAACCGCAACTGGTTCGCAGCCGTTCAGCTAGAGAAGCGAATGATGTTCATTATCTTGACGCTGATC
The DNA here is from genome assembly GCA_036783055.1 of Burkholderiaceae bacterium. Taxonomy (GTDB): domain Bacteria; phylum Pseudomonadota; class Gammaproteobacteria; order Burkholderiales; family Burkholderiaceae_A; genus Hahnella. The sequence goes on from DAIPXU010000107.1 coordinate 248, forward strand.
ATTGCTGTGGCGGCATTCAATCTCGTCTCCATGCTCGTGATGACCGTAATGGACAAGCGCTCCGACATAGCGATACTCCGAACGCTTGGGGCGCAGCGCAATTCGATTCTCGCGATATTCGTTCTTCAGGGGGCCACGCTGGGTGTTATTGGTGTGTTGATGGGCTTGATTCTCGGTGTTGCAGGGGCCCTGAATATTGGTGAGATTGTTGCCACTGTCGAGGCCTGGTTTGGATTCCAGGTGCTTCCGCAGGGCATCTATCTCATCAATCAATTGCCCTCAGACCTTCGAATTTCGGATGTCACACAGGTGGGTCTGGTGAGTCTGGGTCTCTCGCTGCTCTCGACGGTCTATCCGAGTTGGAAGGCGGCCAGTCTCGATCCCGCGGAGGCATTGCGTCATGACTGATCGTGTCTTACTTGCGGCCACCGGACTCGAAAGGGTATTCCGCGACGGTCCGCGCGAGGTTCGTCCGTTTCCCGCGGTTGATCTTCGATTGAATCGTGGCGAGACCCTCGCAGTGGTGGGTCCGTCGGGATCCGGCAAGAGCACCCTGCTGCAGCTTTTGGGAGGCCTCGATAGTCCGACTGCGGGCGAGATCGTTTTTGAGGGGGAGTCGCTTCGCCGGATGGATGACCGCTCGAGGACTCGCATGCGCAATCGGTCTCTTGGCTTCGTCTATCAGTTCCACCACCTCCTCGGCGAATTCACTGCACTCGACAATGTGGCCATGCCACTTCTTATCCGTCGCGTGGAACCTCGGCTTGCCCATGAAAAAGCCCAGGCCATATTGAACCGGGTCGGCTTGCAGGCGAGGGCCTCCCACCGACCATCGGAGCTATCGGGGGGAGAGCGTCAACGGGTGGCGCTGGCCAGGGCCTTGGTCACCGAGCCATCGCTTGTATTGGCCGATGAGCCCACCGGAAATTTAGACCGAGATGCGGCCCGACTGGTGTTCGACTTGATGATTGAGCGGGTCAGGGACCAGTCTTCGGCGCTCATTGTTGTGACCCATGATGCCGAGTTGGCCTCGAGGTGCGACCGCATCTTTTCAATGCCTGGATGGTGAGTCTCTGTCGGATGGATTGCTTGATCGACATTGGCAAGATTGTAGAGTGTGGCGATGATCGATACCCATTGCCACCTCGACTTCTTGTCGGATCCGCATCAAGCGCTACTGGAGGCGCAGGCCGCCGGTGTTCACCGGGTTGTGGTGCCTGCGGTTTAGGTCTCTAACTTCTCCCGCGTTCTGGCGCTGGCAACGGCCAATCCCCAGGTGTAAGACTGCCTTGGGCTTCATCCTTGCGTTGTGCTCGGCTCGGCCGAAGATGATCTGCGACACCTCAAGGAGGAACTGGCTGTCTCGCTCGCAGACCCAAAGTTCTTGGGTGTTGGTGAGATAGGTCTTGACCACTATCTGCCAGGGCTCGATCGCATGGCAATGGAACAGGTCTTTCATGCACAACTTCGGCTCGCCCGCGATTTTGATCTGCCGGTGGTGCTGCATGTTCGTCGTGCCCAAGACTTGGTGCTCAAGGGGCTGCGCAGATTCGGCATTCGCCGCGGCGTTGCACACGCCTTCAATGGAAGCCACTCGCAGGCCCAGGCCTTCCTCAAGCAGGGGCTTCACCTTGGGTTCGGTGGAACCCTCACGTTCAGCGGCTCGCGGCAGATTCGTCGACTTGCCGTTGACCTGCCACTGGAATCCATTGTTTTAGAGACCGATAGCCCCGACATTGCGCCCTCGTGGCTCTTGCGAGGCGAATCCAATACACCCAAACAGATTCGAGGCATTGCCGGCGTCTTGGCAGAGTTGCGTGGGGTGCCGCTCTCGGAAATCGAGGCGGTCACCAGCCGGGCTGCCGCTGCCGCGCTCTCGCGACTCCCCGCCCAAGCGCTTTGAAGTTATTGGGCTTGTCGCTGGCCGCACTTGTGGGGCTGCTGTGGGTATTGTCGAGTCCGGAGCTTCCTGCATGGGAGCCTTTTGCTGCGGCCTCTGCCGTGATCGCACTGCTGGCCTTGGCCATCCATCGCTGGTCCGGCAAGTGCCCAGTTCCCGTGGCACAAGATTTTGCAGCCGCGAGGCCAATCGCTCTATGGACGCTGCTCCTTCTTATGTTTGGAGCCTTGGCTGTTGCCTGGGCAGCCCTGCGATTCGAGCAGTCCATCGAGGCACGGCTTCCGGCAGTGCTTGAAGAGAGCAATCAACGGGTTCGTTTGGTGGTGCGAGATCTGCCGCAGCTCAGCCGAGGCCCCTTTGAGGCTTGGCGCTTGGAGGCAGACATCACTCTTGCAGAGCAAGACAATACCCAAGCGGGCCGTTCATTTCGTGCCATGGTGATCTGGCCCGTCGAAGTCTTGGGGCCGACCGAACTCATTCCGGGGCAGGTCTGGGAGGTGAGTGCCAAGCTGCGAAGCCCTTCGGGCACGCGAAATTTTTATGGGTTCGACTTCGAGACCTGGGCCTTCCAGCGAGGGGTTGTCTTGTCGGCGACCATTCGAGGGAGCGGCGGAAACCCTCCCACACTGGTCGATGTTGAGACCTCTTTTGCCACGTCAATCGATCGGCTGCGCCACCGGATTCGGACTGCCATTGAGTCGGTAATGCCTGCAGAGTCGCACTGGGGCGTGATGTCGGGTCTGGTGGTCGGCGATCAGCGCGCAATCTCGAGTGAGGATTGGGTGCTCTTTTCTGTCACTGGGGTCTCACACCTGATGTCCATATCCGGCATGCATGTAACCATGTTCGCGGTGATGGCTCGCTGGCTCACAACACTGCTCTGGTCTGGATTGAGCCGGCCGCCCCTCTACCTGGCCTTGCATATTCCAAGCCCCATTGCGGGGGCCATTGCAGCAAGTCTTGCAGCCTTCTCTTATGCGCTACTGGCGGGCTTTAACCTGCCTGCACAACGCACAGCAATCATGGTGACCGTTGCTGCAGCCATGACCATTGCCGGCCGATCGATCTCTTCATGGTCAATTATTGGCGCCACGCTCATCGCTATTCTGCTCTGGGATCCTTCAGCGCCTCTTGCCCCGGGCTTCTGGCTGTCGTTTTTCGCAGTGGCCATTTTGTTTGGTCAGCCAACTGAACAGAGGGGCCCGTCCAACCCTGAAGATGCATCGAATCCATCGAGCAGCTCAAGACCGCCGAGACCGTCGATTGCAACAGGGGCGAGGGATGGGCGCAGTATTCTTGAGCGGGTCCGGGTCGGACTATGGGGCGCGACTCGGGCGCAACTGGCCATCTCGATTGGCGTGGCACCACTCACTATTGTCTTCTTTCAGCAGTTGTCGCTGGTGGGCCCCATTGCGAATGCAGTGGCCATTCCCGTGGTGACATTTGTGGTGACACCCCTGGCGATGCTGGGTTCCGTGTTTGCCCTGTTCTCGGTGGGCTGGCCTTTGGCGATGGCCGATGCGGTGTTTGACGCGCTTCACCAGGCCCTGGAGTGGATGGCGGGCTTTGAGTGGGCATCGATTGGCTGGCATGCGCCCGCTGCCTGGGCCGCAATGGTGGCGATTCTTGGGGTCGCGGTGGCAATGCAGTCTTCCTTGCAACGATGGCGCCACATTGGTTGGATGGGTCTTCTTGCCCTGTTAACGGGTGGTGCGTCTCCAGTTCCAGAGGGTGAGATGCGCCTGCACGTGTTCGATGTGGGGCAGGGAAGCGCGATGCTTATTGAGACGCGGGAGTATCGATTGCTGGTGGATACAGGCCCCCCATTTGGAGAGTCCAATTCTGTGCAGCGCGTTATCCTCCCTCAACTAGTGGCGATGGGCATTGGAAAACTCCATGGCGTGGTGGTCACGCATGCCGATGTCGATCACAGCACTGGCTTGGATGTTCTGCTCCCCAGAATGAATCCAGACTGGGTACTCTCATCCTTGAGCGAAGAGCAGTGGGGCGCCCACCTGGGGCATTCCCGGCCACGGGTTGCCCATATGCGATGTGTGGCTCCCATGAGTTGGGTTTGGAATGGCGTCTGGTTTCGCATCGCTCACCCATTTCCCGATGCGCCGCCTCCAGCGAAGCAGATCGGCCGAAATGAGGACTCCTGTGTTCTCGAGGCGATCGATGCCAGTGGCCGTCGGTTTATTCTGGCGGGCGACCTTCCTGCGGCGCAGGAGCGAGACGTGATTGCTCGAACACCCTGGCTTGGTCGGGGGGTGGGGGCGTCGCTGGCTGGATCGACATTGGCTGGATCGACGGTGGTTCTGGAGTCTCACCATGGCAGTCGCAC
>DAIPXU010000108.1:0-4408 GCA_036783055.1 Burkholderiaceae bacterium
CCTCCCGGCCGGTATTTGAAAGCATGATCCGCAGCGCCGATCAGTAGGGCCGATTAGTAGGGGTCAATCCAGTGGGGCCAATTAGTGGGGCCGTTCAGTAGGGCCGTTTTTAGGAGCACCTGAAATGTTGTTGCTTGTCTCGCCCGCCAAGACACTCGATTACGAGTCACCCATTCGGAATATGCCCAGTACAGGGCCCACTGCGCCTGCGCTCCTGGCCGAGTCGGCATTGCTCGCAAGAGATCTCAAGAAGCTCTCGGCCGCCGATCTCTCCAAGCTCATGGACATCAGCGACAAACTCGGCCAACTCAATCACGAGCGCTTTCAGGAGTGGTCGACATCTCCCAGAGCCAGTGCGGTGCGGCCAGCCATCTATGCCTTCAATGGCGATGTCTACGAGGGACTCGATGCCCATTCGCTCTCGGCCCCACAGATGGAGTGGGCGCAGCGGCATCTCATCATTCTCTCAGGCCTCTATGGGTTCTTGCGGCCCCTGGATTCTCTGCAGCCCTATCGCCTCGAGATGGGAACATCATTTGCAAATTCACGTGGCAAGGATCTCTATGCCTTCTGGGGAACGCGCGTGACCGAGCACATCAACGCGGCGCTCCAGGGCCTTCGGCAGGATGGCGAGTCACCCGTGGTTGTCAATCTCGCATCCGAAGAGTATTTCAAGGTGGTCAAGCCCGCGCTGCTTGAATCACCAGTGGTGAGCCCGGTGTTCCAAGATGGCAAGAGCGGCCAGTTCAAGGTGGTGAGTTTCTACGCCTAGCGGGCCCGTGGGCGCATGGCCCGATATGTCATTTAGAATCAGATCGACCATCCCGATGGACTGCTGAAGTTTGATTGGGAGGGATATCGTTTCGAGCCCAACGCCTCCAAGCCCATGCAGCCGGTTTTTCGTCGGAGCGTGTAGCTTGCAATGAAGATTCGCGTCTGGGATTTGCCCATTCGCGTCTTCCACTGGGCCCTGGCCATCTCGATGGTCGGAAGTGTGGTCAGCGTGAAGATGGGGGAGATGGAACTCCACGGCTGGCTCGGCGTCTTGGCACTCTCGCTCCTGTGCTTTCGCCTCATCTGGGGGTTTATAGGCAGCCATCCGGCCCGGTTCAAATCGTTTGTGGTGAGTCCCCGCACCACTCTTCGTTATCTTCAATCGCATTGGCCGGTGATGGGGCACAACCCCCTGGGTGCCTGGTCGGTGCTGGCGCTACTGGGCCTCAGTCTGCTGCAGGCCCTCATGGGCCTGGGCACATCCGATGACATCTTTTTCGATGGCCCGTTGGTGGCCCACCTCCCCAATTCCGTTGTGGCAGTGATGGGTTCCATTCATCTGGCCATGGAGCCGGTGATCTATGCCTTGGTGGGGCTGCATGTGGCGGCCATCGTCTACTACCGGATGGTCCGCAAGGAGGATCTTCTGTCTGCGATGCTCTCGGGTGACAAAGTTGTGTCGGTGGAGGCAAAGGAAAAAGAAAAGCCCGCTCGTGATGACGCGGGCCTTCGATTGACTGGGCTGATGGTGTTTCTAATCAGCCTGCTCTTTTTTGCGACTGCTTACTCGTTCTTGTAACCAGAGACTCTCTGACTGCGGCTCACTGGGTCGACTTGGTTTATTACTACGTTGTTGCGGTTTACTTGTCTTTGTAGCTGTCGTGGCAACTCTTGCAGGTCTGTTGTGTTGCGGCAAAGGCCTTCTTTATGTTCTCTAAATTGCCAGTGCCAGCAGCCTTATTGAGTTCAACCGTGGCCTTCTGAAGGTCGTTGGCACCGGCCTTCACCTTGTCCATTTCTTTCCAAATGGCCGGCTTGGCCTTGCCGCCCTCGGTGCCGGGGCCAAAGCCTGTCCAAGGAAGTGTCGCGAGCTTCATCACAATATCGGCATTGGCCTGGGCCGCCTTCGCATCGAAGGGTTTGTCGCCCTTGACCATGGCACCAAGGTCACCAAAGTGCGTGGCCATTACAGTGAAAGTGCTCTGACGGTACTTGATGGCGTCTTCCGGTTTCTTGAAAGACACGGCAGAGGCACCCAGCGGCGCAAGAATGAGTGCCGAGGCGGCGGCCGAGAGGAGAATCTTTTTCATGCAGGGACTCCAAAAGAAGCGTTTCGGGGAAACCCTAGTATGCCTGTATTGGAGGAATAAGAATGGGCTCGGGCTCGAGCCAGACACCAAAGCGCCCCATTACCTCGCGCTGAATGGTTCTGGCAACTTCCAGAAGGTCGTTGGCCTTCGCGTCTCCGTGATTCACGAGCACCAATGCATGTCGCTCGGATACGCCTGCATCGCCCACTCGAAATCCGCGCAGCCCACATTGGTCAATGAGCCAGCCTGCCGATAACTTACTGGCAGTGCCGCTCGCAAACACGGGTGCCGCGGGGTATTTGGCCTTGAGTGATTCTGCAAAGGCGTTCGGGACTTCCGGGTTCTGAAAGAAGCTGCCGGCATTGGGGAGTTCGTCGGGGTCGGGCAGCTTTTCTCGTCGCAAGGACATCACCGCATGGGCGATTCGATGGGCCGTGAGTCCATCGCCATCGTCGATGCCATGGCCCATGCGCTCCACTCGCTCCCTGACTCCCGCATAGTGGGCAACCACCGGGGCATGCGCTGCTTGCCAGAGTCTGAAGTCCACGCCGGTGATGAGGTACCGGGGCATGTCCCATGGGCCCTGCTGGTCCGTGTCTTTGAATCGACTCCATCGGTAAGAGAAGCCGCAGTCCTTGGCAGAGAAGGTCACATGGTCTTGCTTCTCAAAGTCCCAGGCATGGACCGTGGCGATTCGGTCTGCGACCTCCACACCATAGGCGCCAATGTTCTGAATGGGTGCAGCACCGACAGTGCCGGGGATCAGGGCGAGGTTCTCGAGTCCCGCGAGTCCCTGTGAGAGTGTCCACATGACAAAGCTGTGCCAACTCTCGCCGGCCGCACAGCGAATTCGCACCTCATGGTGTTCGGATGAGAGTCGAACAATTCCCGTGAGTCGATTTCGAATCACGGTGAGCGGCAGTGGGGACTCGGGGCTGCTTCTCACCACAAGGTTGCTGCCCCCGCCCAGAATGAATCGCGCACCACTCCCAAGCCGTTCGCTGATCTCGAGCAAGTCGGTGGAGCGGCTCAAGTCCACCACGTCGCGCGCGAAGAACGGCAGGCGCAGGGTGGTCTGAAGGAGAACTTCGGAGTTTCTACTGTGGCTGGTAGCCAAGTCGAATGTAGATGGGCGCGAAAGGCGCCGCCTGCGTGATCTCGACGAGGCCTTCACGGGCCAGCTCAAGAAGTGCCAGGAAGTGGACCACGATCACAGGAACACCACCGCCTGACTGAATTGCCTCCACGAACAGCTCGCTGAACTCCACGAATTGCGCTGCTTGCAGTTGCTTGAGTATCTTCGACATATGCTCGCGAACCGAGAGTGTCTCGCGACTGATCGTGTGATGGGTCACCAGCTTGGCGCGGCGAAGGAGGTCTCGCCAAGCGGCCTGCAGGTCCACTGGATTGACTGCGGGGAGCCTTGCGGTCATGGACTGCTCAAGCACCACTTGGGCCACCGCGACATCGCGGCCCACCTGTGGCATCTCATCAATGCGCGCAGCCGCCAGCTTCATGCGTTCGTACTCAACAAGCCGGCGCACCAGTTCCGCCCGCGGATCCTCTACCTCGTCCTCGCCGGGCTGTGCCCGAACCGGCAGCAGCATTCGAGACTTGATCTCGATGAGCATGGCCGCCATCAGCAGGTACTCCGCGGCGAGCTCCAGGTTGTGGGCACGAACCTCGTCGATGTATCGAAGGTACTGCTGGGTCACCTCGGACATGGGGATGTCGAGGATGTTGAAGTTCTGACGACGGATTAAGTACAGCAGCAGGTCGAGTGGCCCCTCAAATGCCTCAAGGATGACCTCGAGCGCATCCGGAGGGATGTAGAGGTCTTTGGGCAGATCCGCCAGAGGCTCGCCATAGAGTTTCGCAATCGAACTGTCGAGCCCAACGGAGGGGCCGCCCGTGCGCGAGGCCGACGAGAGTGGCAGCTGCTGGGAATCCATGGACTCAGTGGGCATGGGCCCCGACTCCTCAGTCACTGTCTTGGTGCCCTTGGGGTCCCGAGTGATAGACATAGGGCCGCTGTGGGACCCTCGCCACTCTCTCTCTGGCCCGATCATCGGGTGTCTTGGGAGGCTGGTCCCAGAGCAGCAGCCGGCCCTCGACTTGCCGACTCTCGAGCCCCGGGCGCTCTGCCTTGAGCCGTTGGATAAAGCGCGTGGCATCGGATTCGTAGTGGGGGCGTGAGAGTCGAATCATGGTGAGTCCTTGTTAGGCGGGCATCCATTTCAGGCAGGCAACGCGTTGGCTTCACTAAGTGAGTCTATGGCAGTTCGATCCACGCGCGTCGTCAGGTGAGAGAAGCAGCCGACTTT